>JAIFLK010000348.1 GCA_020049115.1 Chloroflexota bacterium
TCCAGCCCTTACTTTGAGCAATCGCGCCCGCGTTCATGCCGCGCTCGGCCATGTCCTTCACCTCTAACAGCCCCCGCATTTGGGTGGCAATTGCCGCTAAAATGGCTAAGGGATGCCGCCCCTCATCTAACGATTTATGAAGTTGGTCAAAGGCATGGCGAGCATTGCGCTGACCAATCGCGTTAGCCAGCCCAAAATCCTCTGCCTCCTCCGTATATGGCACCAGCAAAGCCACATCTTGCACGGTGATGGCGCGATTGAGGGCGTAAAGCGATAACTTTTCTAACTCATTATTAAGTTTTCGCAAATGAGGGCCAACCAAGCGGCCTAACATTTCCGCCGCGTCAGGCGTTATTTGCCCACGATGGGCTTTAACTCGCTGTAATATCCATTTGGGCAAACTTTTCTTATCAGGCGCAGCAAACTCCACCACCTGCGCCGCTTTGATTTTGAGAATGGGATGACGTTTATCTAACGAATCCACCTCCACAAAAACCAAATCGCTGGTCGGTGAAAGTTTATCTAACCAATCAAGTAAGGGTTGAGCATCTTTAGCTTTGCGCCCCAACTCGGTCAGATAGCCCGTCACCACCACGAGGCGACGGTCACATAAAAAGGGCATAGCACTGGCCTGATGTTGAATTTCGCCCAGTTTTACGCTGCGCCCATCTAAAAGGGTATAGTTAAAATCGCTCATGGCGGGGTCGCCCAGCGCGGCTTTTAACTCGGCTAATTTTTCACTGCGGCTGAAATCGTCAGGCCCATGAAAGATATAGAGCATTGGTTATGGGTCATTGGTCATTGGTCATTGGTTATTGGTCATTGGTCATTGGTCACTGGTCATTGGTCACTGGTCAAATAACCAGGGACAAATGACAAACAACAAATGACAAACAACAAATGACAAACAACAAAACCATGCGGGCATTGGGTTGCAAGCTAACCCGCTTAATCTCCAGATTGGCGGGATAGCCACTGGTGGTGAAATGTTCTTGTAAATAAAGACCTATCGGTTGGGCGAAAATCGCCGCAACGGTGGCCGCGAGAATGGCGGAGGGAATCGTTCCCCAACGAAAACGTCGTGTATCGTAACTATCCATGCTAATGGCAAAAAAGGCCGCCAGCCCCGTCATAAGACCCGTTGTGGCTAAAATTGTGCCACAGCGCGGATGCACCGCCCAGTGTGCCTCGCCATGTCGCAGGCGGTTCAGGGCTTCCTCGGTAGCAAATTTCACCTCATCGGTGTCCACCGTGCCATATAAAGTAAAGCCATTCCAATCACTTCGCCCAACCATAGAGAGGCGGTCATGCCGTTCGCTCAAAACGTGAATGGTGGCATGTTCCAGCCCATGATTGCGCCGAATCCGCGCGATAAGAGGTATATCTAAAAAGCCCATAAGGTTTAATTAAAAATTAGGAATTAAGAATTAGGAAATGAAAAACTGACTCATTCCTAATTCCTCATTCCTAATTTGCAGTAATAGTTTGCGTGTAATGTTCCTTGCCATCACGGTCAAGGATACGGAAAGTTAAATCACCTGTGGCGGTGACGCTAATTTGTCCAAAGTTAAAGAGTGTGCCTTGAAATTCCCCCTCCGCATATAACACGGTGGGGTTTAAGGTGGGGTCGGGTTTGGGGGCAGGAGCTAAGACAATGGCACTCAAGGGGCTAGAGGCAAATTCATAGAAATTGGGCTGGCCGTTACGGTCAGGGTCATAGCTGATGGCAAAAGGCCAATGGGTATCGCCTGTTAAGAAAACGACATTTTTAATGGGCTGACTTTGCAAATAGAACACCAAAGCCAACAGTTCAGTTTCATAGCCCGATTTTTCGGTGAAATTAGCCCAGCCATCGCGCCCGTCCACCTCTGGTTGCGGAAACCCTGTGGGATAGGATAATGGCACGCTGGTTACAATAAATTTCCATTTGGCTTTAGAAGCGGCCAGGCTCTTTTGTAACCAAGCAAATTGCTCTGCGCCCAACATGGTTTTAGGCTCTAAGGTGCGCGGGTTTGGGTCCCAATTCACATTGGGGTCACGATAGGAGCGCGTGTCGAGGACAAAGAAATCGGCTTGCGCGCCATAGCTAAAACTACGATAGACATGGTAAGTATCGGTGGCAACTTTGCTAGGGGTTATAGGCCAATATTCAAAAAAGGCTTGGCGACCATCGGCTAACCGTTGGGGATTAATGCCACTCAACCATTTCGCCCCGTAATCATCCCGAACTTCATGGTCATCCCAGGTCACATAAACGGGGGTTTGGGCTAAGAAAGCGGCATATTTTTCATCACCCAGATTATAACGATAACGGGCGCGGAAGCCGCTTAAATCTTGGGCGGGCGTTTCTGCCCCTGCCACATTCGCGGGCGTGGGACAACTGCCACTAGCATAAATGGTATCGCCCGTTAGTAAGAAAAAGTCAGGTTTTTGGGCGGCCATGCTGCTAAAAATAGGCCAGCCGAGTTTGGCATCACGACAATTGCCCTGCCCGCCTAAACATGCCCCAAAAACAAAACTAAAGGGCGCGGCCTCAGTGGGGGCGGTTTTAAATTGCCCTTCTATGGGATTACTCTCGCTATCATCGGTCGCGAGGGTCACGCGATAAAAATAGGGTGTATTCGGTTGTAACTTATCAATTAAACTTTTACCCGTAAAATCATTGGCCGCTTGGACTTCGGCCTCAGCGGTGGCAACAATATCTGAAAACTCCGCCGTTTCCGCCACTTCAAAAATTAACGTGCCAGTTATATTACCCCGCGCCCATAACATCACCGAGTTCGCGGTCACTTCGCCACTGATGGGGCCATGGGTAATTTCCACCCCATCGGTCTGAGCCAGCGCAGTTTTTTCAGCCCAACGCGCTTGGCTGAGAAGAGTCACTAAACCAACTAAAACAGAACATAAAGCAAGATAAATAGATTTACGACGATTGAACATTTTAAATGATGAGTGATGAATGATGAATGATGAGTGAAAGATAAAAATTTCACTCATCACTCATCACTCCTTTGGGTGGTGTTAATTGAACGACATTATATAAATTTTCAATCCCTTTCAAACTTGCCTGAAAATGGCGAGTTTGCCAAGCACTTTGGCTAATTAAGTGACGAACGGCTGGCTCATCATAAAGCGTTTGCGACAGCACTATATCTTGCCCCGCCGATAAACCCTGAATCCGCGCCGCCAGGTTGACGGTGCGCCCAAAATAATCTAGGCGGTCATTGGAAGTGACGGCGATACATGGCCCACGATGCGCGCCCACTTTAATGATAATGTTATCCCGCGTATGCTCTTGGGCGTTAAATTCATCAAAGGCTTGTTGGGCCGCTAAAATGGCTTGAATCGCGTCGGTTGAGACGGTAAAGGTTGCCATGACCGCATCGCCAATGGTTTTAACAATCGCCCCATTATGGCGGCGAATTTTGTCGGTGAGGATTTTGAAATGTTTCTTCACGAGATAATAGGCTTGGGAATCGCCCAACTGTTCATACAATTCAGTCGAGCCTTTAATATCGGTAAACATGAAGACGATATTTTGTACCCCAAAAGACTCATCTTCGGAAATCAATTCTGTGGCGAAAAGGTCACGGAAAATTTGGCATGAGGCTACCTGCGCCGCCGTGACCCAGGGGTACTGATTATAACGAGAAATCATTAATTCAACGGGTTGGTCAGATTCATTCGTAATATTAAGATTCAACTGACCTGCATGATGAAAGATTTTATCCCGCCGAACAATATCTTCGTCATTATTCAAAATGTAAATTTCTTGCACCGTGTCACTGACCGACTCGGTGACGGCAATGGGGACGGTATAATGAATGTACGGGGCGCGGTGGAGTTGATAAGCCCCTGGGGTTAAGGTCAGGGGATAGGTGAGGGTGGTGTGAGCAGGCACGGTGAAGGGCAAAATGTGGGGAGTATACCATTGCCAATATTGATAGAGGTCACGCCATTTGGGTTGGTCGTATTGACGAATATTACGATTTACATTAAAGGTTATTTCGACCAATTCATCAAAGGCCGCTTCAATGTCAATCTGACAACAACCGCAGGTGGCTTCGGGTTTTAGGTGTTGTAAATTCACGCCGCCCACCACCAACTCACGGCAAGAGGGACAACGCACCACCCAGGCTAAATCTAAAATGCCCAAACGAGTGGCATATAAAAAGGCTTCCAAAACTTCAAGGCGAGGCACGCCCCATTTATCGGCCAGCTGATGAGAGGATAAGCGGGTGAGGCCAGGCGCGGGTTCATGCTCAAAATGGTGCGCCATGAGGTCGCATAAAGGCGCGGGTTCATGCTCAAAATGGTGCGCCATGAGGTCGCATAAAACTGCAGACACGCCGTAATCATGTTGTAATTGACTGATTTTTTCTTGAATTAAGGTCATCATTATCCCCTAAAACGATATAAATATTACTTCATTGCAGGAGCATGAGATAAAGGAGTCCAAATCTTTAGATTTATTAAATTATGCCGTCAAATCTAAAGATTTGGACTCCGCATAAATCATGGTTACGGTTTGCCTACAGGTTTAGCCACCACAATCACACGGTGGGTATTGCTGGTATAAGGCCAACAAGTAACGAGGGTGAGCCGTTCATCATCCGTCGGGGCAATCCATTGGGCATTACGTTGGCGGACTTCCATCGGTTCGCCCTTTTCCTTAAGAATGGTTTTCATGGCAATTTCGTATTCAAAGGCTTGGCCTCCTGAATAAGCCGTAATCTTATCGCCCACCTCCACATTCACTAAATCTCGAAAAACCTCGCCTTTAACATTGTGATGGCCTGTTAAGACGGTATTGCCCGCTTGCCCTAACGTGGCGGAGGTTTTATTCCAACCAATTGCGTTATCTGCCACTTGCCAAATGCTCTGCCACTTGCCAAATGCTATATTGCTGTCCCGCCTGGTCAACGACCTCCCAACCAACGGTGATAATAGGTTGGTCAATATTCACGGAAGGAATAACCAAACGAGCAGGAGCAAATCCTGGCGTAGTTTGGTCTGAGACGGGGGCCGCGGCAGGCGGAGGCGGCTCGATGACGGGCGAGGGGGTGGCTATGGCGGCAACTTCCATGACCATAGTAACGGTAGCGATTGGCTTGGCAGGCAGAGGCGTGGCAGTTGGGGGAAACGGTGTGGGTGGGGCCACGGTCGGCGGAAGGGTGGCGGCTTGAGTTGGGATGGGGCGCGCCACTGGCGTATCTTTGATTGCTGTTGGGGCGGGGCTATCCTGTTGAATGATGACGGGGGTTGGGTCATCAGCATTGAAGGTTTCGGGCAGGAGGCCAGGCGGCTGCACCACCCGTGTGGCTGTGGGCGTGGGGGGAACGGTGGAGGTAGGGGTGAAGGTGGGCGGGGCCCAGGGCGTATCAGTGGGCATGGGCGTGGCAGTGGGTAGGAGTTGGGCTAAGGCTACGGGCGGCTGGGCTTTGATAAAGGCTTCGCGGGCTTGAATATCTTGATAAGCCCAAAAAATACCGACTGCGGCTAAAATAACCACTGTCCAGACGAAACTGGCAATCAATAATGAAACTTGCTCAAGGATGGTTTGTGGGTTAGGGAGTCTCATTGTAAATGAGGAATTAGGAATTAGGAATTAGGAGATATGGGGTAAACACAAAAAAATTCCTAATTCCTAATTCCTAATTCCGTAGGTTGGCTAGTAAAATTATATGCCATAACTGCTAAGGCCACAACTGCAACTAATAATCCTACGACTTGCCCGATTAAAAAACCAGAGCCAATTAACTCTGGCTGTTCATGGAAAGGTTCTAAGGCCAGGCGATTCAGGCCATAGAGAGCAACGACTAACCAAAATTGAAAGCCTGCCCATGGCAAATAACGGTGGCTAACGAATAAGCTGATTAAAATAAGCAGACAACCCAGAGCCTCATATAACCCGACGGGGTGGCGGGTGGCATTGGCGATAGTGATAGCCCACGGTAGGGTCGTGGGTTGGCCGAGAGCTTGCCCACTCAGAAAGTCGCCCCAATGAGCAATTAAGGCGGCTAAGGCCAAGCCAGGGGCTAGGGCATCGGCAAACGTGCCGAGAGGAACATGCTGACGTTGGAGGTAAATGAATATGACCAACCCCGCCATGGCTAAC
>JAIFLK010000318.1 GCA_020049115.1 Chloroflexota bacterium
CCCGTAACTATGTTATTATTAGTTATGTCGGGTAGCTTTGGTTTTATTGGATTGCTCTTAAATCGGTTCATTATTAACGGCCTGGCGAGTTATCCCTCCTGGGCGATTTTGCCCGTGTTGGTGGTTGCTTTAATTGGTAGCCTCATAACTACCTCCTATTTGGGGCGACTGCTTGGCCGCGCCGTGCCTGCGCTGTCTACCACCGCCACGTCGGTTAAAAAATTAGTCGGACATCAAGCGCGGGTGGTCAGCCCACAAATTACCGAAACTTACGGTCAAATTAAGGTGCGAGATAAGGGCGGCACACTCTTAACCATGTTTGCGGTGACTGACCCTAATAAGCCGCCTATTTCTTATAATGAAACAGTTTTGCTCGTTGAATATGATGATAAACGCAAAGTTTTTGTGGTGGTCTCAGAAAAATAACGCTTTGAAAATCAGGGTTCTCAATTTGCGTGAGAATTTATTTTGAGTATACTAAAGCCCATTGTGACAAAAATCACAAATGAGTACCTAGATACGCTTTAAAACAACGAAAAATCTTTCTCCTCGAAAGTCAGGGGGGCAATTTTGCCTAAGAACTATTTTTGAGGTAATATAGAACTCCCCCTGCCCAAATACTACCCAATGATACTAAAATCAAAGGGAGTATGCTCTTCACAAATAGTTATTTCTAAACCCATGTAATGGTTGTTTGAGTAACTAAATTAATATCCCAATAAATTAAAGTCTTTATTTTGGTTTAATAACTTTTCAAAATCAATCTACGAATAGACAGGATAACAGCCTATGTCGGCCCAAGTATTTCATCCTAGTACTAATAGTCTGGCTAGAACCTCCCTGCTGGTGGGGGCTTTATTAGCTGCGATTATTCCTGCTTTACTGGCAGTTTATATTCGCTCCGATTTCTATAGTCGGGTGCGTGACCCACTGTCCCAACCCATCCCCTTTAGTCATGAACGGCATGTGGCGGGTAATGGCATGGATTGCCGTTATTGCCATACTTCAGTAGAAAATGCTGCTTTTGCGGGCATTCCCGCCACCGAAACCTGTATGACGTGTCACTCACAGGTTTTGGCAGGGACTACTTTGATTCAGAACATTCAAACCAGTTGGGATACCGATAAGCCCATTGTTTGGACGCGGGTGAATGATTTGCCTGATTATGTTTTCATTAATCATAGTATTCATATCAGCAAGGGCGTGGGGTGTGATACTTGTCATGGGCCAGTCAATCAAATGCGCTTAACCTGGCGAGAACATCCTTTGCAAATGGAATGGTGTTTAGATTGTCACCGCCATCCCGAAAAGTTCTTACGACCCCGTGAAGAAGTGTTTAATATGAATTATCAAGCCCCTGCCGACCAACTCGCTTTGGGTGAACGGCTGGTTAAAGAATATAACGTCAATACCTCGCAAATAACAAGTTGTTCAACTTGTCATCGCTAAAATACCTCCTAATCTTACAGGTTAAATTCAAGGAATTGTTATGGCAGAAAAACAACCAATAAAGCTATTTGACCTTGCCGAAAAGCCCACCTTTGATTTAGCGGCTATCCGACAAAAACTAGCTAATACCCAGGGGCAACACTATTGGCGCAGTTTAGATGAAATTGCCCAAACCCCTGAATTTCAAAATTATGTTGACCATGAATTTCCTCATTGGTCTCAACCTTTGACCGAGGCCGTGAGTCGCCGTAACTTCCTTAAATTCATGGGGGCTTCCATGGCGATGATGGGCTTGAGTGGTTGTAATAGTATTTTACATCCGCAACCCTTAGAGCAAATTGCCCCCTACACCAAACAACCTGAAGGCATGACACCTGGCAAGCCGTTATTTTTCGCTACAGCCATGCCTCTGGGTGGTTATGCTACGGGCTTATTGGTGGAAAGTAACATGGGCCGCCCGACGAAAGTGGAGGGCAATCCTGAACACCCCGCGAGTTTGGGCGCGACGGATTTATTTGCTCAGGCTTCCATTCTTACCATGTATGACCCTGAACGCTCGCAAACGTTGTATCGGAATGGGCGCATTAGTAGCTGGCAAATATTAACTGAGGTCATTACGAAAGCGATGACGGCTCAGGCAGCTACTAAGGGTGCTGGCTTACGAATTTTGACGGAAACGGTCACTTCCCCGACTTTAGCCGACCAACTGAAACAACTATTAGAAAAATTCCCCTCCGCCAAATGGCACCAATATGAAGCCGTTATGCGTGATAATGTGCGTGAAGGGGCGATGTTAGCCTTTGGTGAGGCTGTTAATACATTGTATCATTTTGATAAAGCCAAAGTCGTTTTATCATTAGATGCTGATTTCTTAACCTCTGGGCCAGGTTGGGTACGTTATGCCCGCGATTTCATGCAAAATCGGCGGGTGCGTGACGGTGAAACTCATGAGATGAGTCGCTTTTATGCGGTGGAAAGTACGCCGACGGGTACGGGCAGTATCGCCGATAATCGGTTGCCTTTGCAAGCGCGTCAAGTGCAATCTTTTGCAAGTATGATGATTGACGCGTTAGGTATTGGCGGAACGACTGATAAATCATTGCCTGAACATGCCGAGTGGATTGCGGCGGCGGCGGCGGATTTGCAAGCGCATAAAGGTGAAAGTATTGTGATTGCGGGTGAATATCAATCTCCTGCCGTTCATGCTTTGGCGCACCAAATGAATCAGGCTTTGGGGAATGTGGGCAAAACGGTGATTTATACTGACCCCGTTGAGGCCAATTCTGTTAATCAAATTGAATCGCTCAAACAACTCACTACTGACATGGCCGCAGGCAGTGTCGAATTATTACTTATTTTAGGTGGTAATCCCGTTTTTGATGCCCCGACTGATTTGAATTTTGCGGCGAGTATGGATAAAGTGGCCTTGCGGATTCATCTCGGTTTATATCAAGATGAGACCGCTAACTTGTGTCATTGGCATGCTAACTTGTGTCATTGGCATATTCCTCAAACCTTCTACCTCGAAAATTGGAGTGACGCGCGGGCGTATGATGGCACGGTGACGGTGATACAACCTGTGATTGCGCCGTTATATGATGGACATTCGCCCCATGAACTTATCTCTCTTTTGACGGCGGGAACGCTAGATAATTACAAAATGGTTAACGGTTACTGGCAAGCTCAAGCGAAGGGCGATAATTTTGAGAAAATGTGGCAAACGACCATTCATGATGGGGTGATGAAGGATAGTGCCTTCGCTGAAAAATCCGTTACTTTGAAAACTGCGCTTGATTTGCCTAAGCCATTAGAGGCACAAGGCTTAGAAATAAATTTCCGTCCTGACCCCACTATTTGGGATGTTTCCGTCCTGACCCCACTATTTGGGATGGTCGTTTCATTAATAATGGGTGGCTGCAAGAAATTCCCAAACCTCTGACGAAAGTTACTTGGGATAATGTCGCCATGATTAGTCCCTCTTTGGCTGAAAAAGAAAAGCTAAGTACGGGTGATGTCGTGGCTTTGAATTATCAAGGTCGGGCGGTGCGCGCCCCCATTTGGGTCATGCCAGGTCACGCACCCGACTCGGTTACCATTCATTTCGGATATGGTCGAACTAGGACAGGTAAGGTGGGTGAAGGGACAGGTTTCAATGCCTATACCTTACGAACCTCTGACAGCCCCTGGTTTGCGACAGGTCTAGAGATGAGGAAATTAAATGACTATTATCAATTAGCCAGCACCCAAACCCACCAAAGCATGGAAGGGCGCGACATTGTTCGGGTTAAAACTCTGGAAGAATTAGCGCATGGGGAAGAAGGCCATGAGGAACATGCCCCTATGTCACTTATGCCTGATTATCCTTATAATGGTAATGCTTGGGGCATGGTGGTTGATTTAGGTAGTTGTACGGGTTGTAATGCGTGTGTGGCCGCATGTGATGCGGAAAATAACATTGCGGTGGTCGGTAAAGAGGAAGTGATGCGTGTGTGGCCGCATGTGATGCGGAAAATAACATTGCGGTGGTCGGTAAAGAGGAAGTGATGATGGGGCGTGAGATGCAATGGCTGCGTATTGATAGCTATTATTCGGGTGATTTGGATAATCCCACCACCTTAAGCCAGCCTGTAATGTGTCAACATTGTGAGCAAGCCCCATGCGAGGTAGTTTGTCCTGTCGCGGCAACCGTTCATAGTGCTGAGGGGTTAAATGATATGGTTTATAATCGGTGCGTCGGTACTCGGTTCTGTGCCAATAATTGCCCTTATAAAGTACGTCATTTCAATTTCTATCAATACCAAGATACTGAAACTCCGATTATTGGCTTGCGCCATAACCCTGATGTAACAGTACGGTCTCGTGGGGTGATGGAAAAATGCAGCTATTGTGTGCAACGAATTAATGAGGCGCGGATTGAAGCTAAAAAAGAGGCCCGTGACATTAGGGATGGTGAAGTAGTGACCGCCTGTCAACAGGCTTGCCCAACTCAAGCGATTGTCTTTGGTAATATTAATGACCATAATAGTCAGGTTTATAAATTGAAACAACAATCACAGAACTATGGCCTTTTAGCTGAATTAAACACTCGTCCTCGTACCACTTATCTGACTAAAGTAACTAACCCAAAGTCAGAGATTAAGCAGGGAGATGCGTAATGCAATATCAAGAAACCAGAAGAACCCCCGCCGAAGTTTTAGCTGAACCTGTTTTAGGTTCGGTGCAAACGTATGAACAGATTACTGACCGTATCGCTTCCATTGTATTGACTGATAAGATTCAGTTAGGTTGGTTAGTGGCTTTAACCATTGCCATGAGTATGTTGGGAATGATGGGCGTTTCATTATTAGGGCTATTTTATTGGGGCGTAGGCGTTTGGGGACTGAATAACCGAGTAGATTGGGGCTTTGACATTATCAACTTGGTTTGGTGGATTGGGATAGGCCACGCGGGAACACTTATCTCGGCCATTTTGCTTATTTTCCGTCAAGAGTGGCGTACTTCCATCAACCGTTTTGCTGAAGCCATGACCCTATTTGCCGTCGCTTGCGCGGGTATTTACCCTACTTTTCACACAGGTCGTCCCTGGTTAGATTGGTGGTTAGGGCCTGTGCCAGGCGTATCAACGGGCATGTGGCCGAATTTTCGCAGCCCTCTGGTTTGGGACGTGTTTGCTATTTCAACATATGCAAGTGTTTCCATTTTATTCTGGTATGTAGGTTTAGTACCTGATTTGGCGACCTTGCGTGACCGAGCAAAAAACAAATATATCAAGGTTATTTATGGTTTATTTGCGCTCGGTTGGCGCGGTTCAGCCATGCATTGGAAACGGTATAATACAGCTTATACGATTTTAGCGGGTTTGTCCATGCCTCTTGTCTTCTCGGTTCACACCGTTATCAGCTTTGACTTCGCTACATCTCAAGTTCCAGGCTGGCATGTGACAATTTTCCCGCCTTATTTCGTTGCGGGAGCAGTCTTTGCTGGCTTTGCCATGGTTTTAACCTTAGCCATTCCTTTGCGTCATGTTTATGGTCTGCAAGATTTCATTACCATGCGCCATATTAATAATATGGCAAAAATCATGTTAGCCACAGGTATATTTGTCGTTTATGGTTATTTCCTAGAGCTATTCTTTGGTTGGTATAGCGGTAATGAATATGAAATGGCTCTGACCTACAACCGCTTGTTTGGACCTTATGCATGGTCATTTTGGGCCTTGATTTTCTGTAATGGTGTTGTACCGCAGTTGCTCTGGTCAACCCGAGTGCGTTCTAATGAAGTTGTCCTCTTTGGTATTGCCAATGTGGTTAGTGTGGGCATGTGGTTGGAACGATTTGTAATTATTCCTGTTAGCTTAACCCGAACTTTTTTACCGGCATCTTGGGGTTGGTATTTCCCCACTCGCTGGGAACTTTCCCTCTTTTTTGGCTCAATCGGCCTATTTCTCACCATGTTCTTCTTGTTTATCCGTGTCCTCCCGATGATTTCCATCTTTGAGGTGCGGGAATTAGCTCATCATAAAATGCATGAACATTAAAAGTAGGAGGTAGGAAGTATAAAGTAGACCCTAAACCAGCTACCTTATACTATTTACACCCGTCAACTATGCACGCAGAAAACACTCAACCTCCTGTATATGGCCTCATGGTCGAGTTTGATACTCCTGAAACTTTAGTGGAAGCAACTCGTCAAGCTGTGGCTGCTGGCTACAAAAAGTTAGATGCCTATTCACCCTTTCCCATTGAAGAGGTTTCTGATTTAGTTTCCAGCGTTAGGCAAAAGTTTCATACGTTGCCCTTGCTAGTTTTAGGTGCAGGTATTACGGGGCTTGCTACGGCCTTTCTTTTGCAATGGTACACCTCCGCCATTAATTTTCAAATATTTAACTTTTGGCGCGTAATTATTGATGGTTACCCTATTAATATTGGCGGGCGACCCCTGAATAGTTGGCCTGCGTTTACAGTGGTCATGTTTGAATTAACGGTTTTGTTCTCGGCGGGTACGGCGGTATTGGGAATGTTTGGCTTAAATGGATTACCGTTGCTATATCACCCTGTTTTTAATGTAGAACGTTTTAGTCTAGCCTCCACGGAACGCTTTTTCCTCTGTATTGAAGCTGCAGACTCTCAGTTTAACTTGGAGAAAACCCAGAAATTTTTAGAAGGTCTTAAGCCTACAAATCCAGTAGAGAAAGTTATGTCTTCGGAATATTTTAGTGAGGGATTGGAGTGGGCAGAATTATTATGAAATTGATTAAAATTATCATCATAGCTCTGAGTTTACTGGTTGTAACAACAGGTTGTACCATGAACATGCGCGACCAGCCTAAGCGCGCTCCTTTGCAAACCAGTAGTTTTTTTGCGGATGGTCGTTCAGCAAGACCCTTTGTTGCAAATACTATTGCGAGAGGTCAACTGAAAATTAATGACCCTCTCCTATACACGGGCATGGGGGCTGACGGAAAATTAAGTGAAGTTTATCCTTTTCCCATTGACCAAGCCATGTTACAACGAGGTCAAGAACGGTTTAATATTTTTTGTTCACCTTGTCATGGCATGACTGGTAATGGTTTGGGCATGGTGGTGCAACGGGGCATGAAACAACCACGTTCTTTTCATGACGCGGCGTTACTCACCCAACCTCCTGGTTACTTCTTTAATGTTATGACGGGCGGCTTTAACACTATGTATAGTTATGCTTCACGCGTTCCGCCTGAAGACCGTTGGGCTATTGCCGCCTATATCAAAACATTACAATTAAGCCAAAATGCCACAGAAAATGATGTGCCTGCTGATAAAAAAGAAGAACTCAATAATTCGGAGACGATTCAATAATGGCTCAAAATGAAGCAGCATTACGTGCAATGTTAAATCGCCTGCAAATTATTAGCCTCGGTGTTGGGGTGATTGGTTTAGGGGCTTGTGCGGTTGGTTTTACCATGAATTCAGCCCAATTCTTCCAATCCTATCTTATGGGGCTGATGTTGTGGGTACAAGTTTCAGTGGGTTGCATGTTCATTCTCATGGCACACCACTTAGCCGGAGGCAAATGGGGCGGCGCGATTCAACGCTTACTCGAGTCCGCGATTATGGTTTTTCCCGTATTAGGTCTATTATTTATCCCTATTCTCATGGGTTTACCTGTATTATATGAATGGGCTAGACCTGAAGTTAGAGCGGTAGACCATTTAATTCAGCATAAAGCTCTCTATCTCAATGTGCCTTTCTTTGCGGGCCGAGCCATTGCCTTCTTTCTCTTTTGGTCAGTTTTAGCTTATTTTTTTAATAAATATTCCCTAGAACTTGATAAAACGGGCGACCAAGAAGTTAAAAATCGCATGAAAAATATCAGTGGGCCAGGGCTATTATTCTTTGGTTTATCGGTTACTTTTGCCTCATTTGATTGGATGATGTCTTTAGAGCCACATTGGTTTTCTAGTATTTATGGCTTTATGTTTGCTACTGGGGCAAGTATTGCAGCTTTTGCCTTTCTGATAATCATGGTCAACTTTTTATTAAAGTATGAACCATTTGCTAGTGTCATAGAAGTAAGACAAATTAATGATTACGCCAACTTCTTGTTTGGAGCTATCATGACATGGGGTTATGTCCAATTATGTCAGGGACTTATCATTTGGTCAGGAAATGTGGCTGAATTCACTACCTGGTATATTACGAGAATCTCTAATGGCTGGCAATATATCTTTATGTTTTTAGCTCTTTTCCAATTTTTTGTTCCCTTCTCGCTTCTCTTAATTTGGCCGCTTAAACGTAATATTAGACTAGTAACGGCGGTAGCGGTGTTGGTGTTTATTGTGCGGGTAGTAGATCTCTTTTTCCTCATTGCTCCCGCTGAGGTGTTTCATCATGAAGGGCTTTACTTTCATTGGTTAGATGTTGTGGCATGTATTGGTGTTGGGGGTATTTGGATGGCTGCATTTAGTTTCGTTCTTAATCGTAAATCCTCCTTCATGCCACTCAATGATAAAATACAATTAGCACAGGAGCAAGGACACCATGGCGCACACAATCGAGCCGCAACCCATTCCTATTGAGAGCCAAAACGCCGGACACGAACTGAGAGATTCCCCTTTTGGGCCTATTGTCGTTGGTTTTATTAGCATGGCGGTTTTGCTAGGTTCATCTATTATTGTGGTTATTTTCTTACTGGGGTATTTTGGGAGTAATCAAATAAAAAGCGAAGAAATGTTCAAAAATCAATCTGTAGGTCCACAAGAGCAAATAACCCTTGACATTCATTTGCAAGTGAACCCTGTTCGTGATTTACTTGAATTGCAACAAAAAAACCAACATATCTTAGAAACTTACGGTTGGGTTGACCCAGTTAAAACTCGCGTGCATATTCCGATTGAAAAGGCAATGGAAAAAGCCTTAGAACAGGGTTTTCCTAGTCGTGAAAATGCACCTGCTAAGTAATTAAGTTAAATATGTCACTTTCTCTGGTCAGAAAACATCTCATTTTATACTTAATCATGGTTATTTTAACCGTGCTTTCTGTCTCACCTGCCTTAGCCCAAAAATCCACCTCTGATCGAGAGAAAGCCTTATTAGCTGGCGTTGGTTTTGACCAAAATCTTGACCAACAAATCCCCCTTCATTTAGAGTTTAAAGATGAAACGGGGCAAACCGTTCATTTAAGCCAATATTTTGGTGACAAGCCCGTTATTTTAGTGATGGCCTATTATGAATGTCCCATGCTTTGTACTTTAGTGTTAAATGGACTACTTAATGGCCTGAAAAAATTAGATTTAACAGTAGGTAAAGATTTTAACGTTATTACAATCAGCATTGACCCTTTAGAAACACCCGCGATGGCCGCTGAAAAGAAAAGTGCTTACTTAACTTTTTATGGTCGTGACGAAGCTAAAACTGGCTGGCATTTTCTAACGGGACAAAATAGTTCAATTAAGCCCTTAACTGAAGCCATTGGCTTTCATTACGTTTACGATGACCGTTCTGATGAGTATGCTCACCCTAGTGGGATTGTTGTTGCTACCCCCGCAGGTAAAATTTCACGCTATTTTTATGGGGTAGATTTTCCCACAACTGATTTGCGGTTAGGTTTAGTTGAAGCCTCGGCTAATAAAATTGGTTCAATCGTTGACCAAATTTTGCTGATGTGTTATCACTATGACCCAGATATTGGTCGATATTCATTAGTTATAACGAATGTGTTGCAATTAGCGGGTTTAGTGACTATTGCCAGTCTGAGTATACCCATTGGCCTTATGCTCATACGTGAAAAACGTAATAAAAGGGCAACCGTTGAAGTAACTTATCCATCTTAAAACATGAAGGTAAAATATAACCATGTTTGATTTAGACATTCCCTTTTTTCCTGAACAAGCCTCAACCATCGCTGTCCTAACCGATGTGTTTACTTTTGGTGTGATTGGGTTAGGTCTCATTATTGGGATAATCGTCGTAATTTTGATGATTTCTTTTGTGGTCAGATACAACCATGATACCACGGCTGACCGCACCAACCCCGTAGATGAACATACCACCCTTGAGTTAACGTGGTCATTCATCCCTTTAGTGCTGGTATTATCGATTTTTGTTTGGTCAGCCAATATTTACTATAATTTATACAATCCGCCATCCAATGCTATTAACATGTATGTCATTGGAAAGCAATGGATGTGGAAAATTCAACATCCTGATGGGCAACGTGAGGTTAACACCTTGCACATGCCCGTCAATCAACCCATTAAATTGACCATGACCTCGGAAGATGTCATTCATAGTTTTTATGTCCCCGCCTTTCGCATAAAGCAAGATGTCCTACCAGGACGTTTTACAGTTATGTGGTTTGAAGCAACCCAGACCGGTGAACATTTATTATTATGTGCAGAGTTCTGCGGAACTGAACATTCATTTATGGTGGGTAAAGTGATTGTTATGGAGCCAGATGAGTATGAAAAATGGTTGCGTGAAGGCCAAACAGCACTCGGAGCTAATGCCGCTGCACCTGCGGGACAAACTATCTCAGGCGATGCCTTATTTACCCAGAAAGGCTGTGTTACTTGTCATAAAATAGATGGAACTCAAGGACTTGGCCCAAATCTTAAGGCTGTGGGAACACAAGTCGAATTAGACACGGGTGATAAAGTTGATTATAACGAAGAATATATGCGAGAGTCAATGATTAACCCACAGGCCAAGATTGCGAAAGGGTTTAGTAATATTATGCCCACCTACCAGGGCCAACTATCAGAGGAAGAAATAATTTTACTGATAGAGTATGTTAAATTGTTAAATGGTGGGAAGTAAGTAGCTAAAGGAATATCAAATGAACACAAACATCACTTCAGTTAGCCAAACTCACTCAGGCACAGAAGCAGCAAAAATGCCCGAACAGCATTACTTAAATGCTGGCTATGACCTCAAATCATGGTTACTTACCACTGACCATAAACGTATTGCAGTTTTATACTTTATTTTAATTACATTTTTCTTCTTTGTGGGTGGATTATTTGCAGCGCTCATTCGGTTAGAGTTGGTAACGCCCAAAGGAGATTTGCTTACTGCCGATGTATACAATCGGGTATTTACAGCTCATGGGGCAGTGATGATTTTCTTGTTTCTCATTCCCTCTATCCCCGCTACATTTGGTAATTTTCTTATCCCCTTGATGATTGGGGCTAGAGATTTAGCCTTTCCACGACTAAACTTGTTGAGTTGGTATGTTTATGCTCTCTCGTCTATTTTATTTGTCACCGTTGTTTTACTCGGTGGAGTAGATACAGGTTGGACATTTTATGCCCCACTCAGCACCAGTTTTGCTAATGGTTACGTGGTATTAACCATTGTTGCGGCCTTTTTTGCGGGTTTTTCCTCCATCTTCACCGGGATTAATTTTATTGCGACCATCCATAAAATGCGCGCCCCTGGGATGACCTGGTTTCGTTTGCCCCTTTATGTGTGGGGTCACTATGCTACCAGTTTAATTATCATTCTAGGCACCCCCGTTGTTGCCATTGCCCTCATTCTCATTGCGGTTGAACGAGTTTTCCGCATTGGTATTTTTGACCCCGCACTAGGCGGAGACCCCATTTTATTTCAACACCTATTTTGGTTCTACTCTCACCCTGCCGTTTACATCATGGTTTTACCTGGCATGGGCGTTATTAGCGAAGTTATTGGCTGTTTTTCCCGTAAACGAGTTTTTGGCTACAAATTCATTGCCTTCTCTAGCATGGCAATTGCCTTAGTCGGCTTTCTCGTGTGGGGACACCACATGTATGTCAGTGGACAATCGGTTTATGCGGGCATGGTCTTTTCCTTAATTACTTACGTGGTCGCCATTCCTTCGGCGATTAAAGTTTTTAACTGGACAGCCACCATGTATAAAGGCACTATTTATTTGCAAACCCCCATGATTTATGCCCTCAGTTTCATTGGGCTATTCATTATTGGTGGGATTACGGGAGTGGTTTTAGCTTCAATGGCTGCCGATGTCCATCTTCATGATACCTATTTTGTGGTCGCTCACTTCCATTATGTCATGGTTGGGTCAGCGGTCACCGCTTATTTAGCCGCCGTTCATTTTTGGTGGCCCAAAATTACCGGGCGCATGTACTCAGAATTTTTTGGTAAATTAGCGGCTATTATTACATTTATTGGCTTTAACCTAACGTTTCTACCTCAATTTGTGGTTGGTTATTTAGGCATGCCACGCCGTTATTATGATTATTCTTTTGCCCCTGAGTGGCAAATTTGGCACGCCGCCTCCACTTTAGGCTCTACAGTTTTAGCCGTTGGTTTTGCTCTCCCTGTTTTTTACCTCACCTACTCACTCATTTATGGTGAAATAGCCGGGCAAAATCCCTGGGGAGCTAAAGGGTTAGAGTGGGAAGAGGCCAGTTCACCACCCGCAAAATTCAACTTTGATAAAATGCCCATTGTTAATCAAGAAGCTTACGCTTATGATACCCCTGCTCGTGGGCAGACTCATTTCCGAGGCGTTACTTCCAGAGAAAGTCTCTCCATACCCCCAACCTCAGCCGAAACTAGCCATATTTAAAGTGACTTAATCACCCCTAACCGGGGGAGAAAACAACATTATCTGTAAGGAGTAATTATGAGCCTAGCCACCCCTACCGTTGATACCCATGCAACGGGTCATCACCACCCCGAAGTCAGGCATCAATTTGATGATTTAGAGCAACAACATGACTCTTATAGTTTAGGCATGTGGGCATTTGTTGTCCAAGAAGTCATGTTTTTTAGCGGCATGATTGTCTGCTACTTTATTTTTCGTTACAAATATCCTGAAGCTTTCATTGCAGGTAGCAATCACCTTAACCTTCCCTTAAGTACATTTAATACCGTCGTGCTTTTAAGTAGTAGTCTTACGATGGCTTTAGCTGTTCATGCGGCCCAATTGGGGCATAAAATGAGGTTGCTGCAATTTCTCATGGCAACCCTCATTTTAGGTTCGATTTTTCTAGGCGTTAAAGTCTACGAATATAAAGATAAATATGACCATAACTTAATTCCTGGTTACAACTTCAAATGGGAAACTGAGTCCACAACCACTGAACATGGTGAAGCCACTGATGAACCTGAGAGCCTTAACCCCGCGCTCAAAATGCCCCCTCTTGCCCAGCAAGTTGAAGTTTTTTATGGTTTATACTTCATTCTAACTGGCGCGCACGCCATTCACATGGTAATTGGAGCAGTAATAATCCTTATCATTATGGTATTAGCTTGGTACGACCATTTTTCACCAAATTATTACGTTCCCATTGAGATGTTTGGCCTTTACTGGCACTTTGTTGATATTGTGTGGGTCTTTTTATTCCCCTTACTCTACCTGGTTGACCGCGCGGCGGCTGGAGGACATTAATGCACCACCATGTTATTCCCCTCAAAGTTTACTTAACCATTTTTGGTAGCTTATTATTTCTTACGATTGCCACTGTTGGGGTGTCATATATGCCCACAGTTCCCATCGTTCACTTAATCGGTGCATTAATCATCGCCGCCATAAAAACCACCCTTATAGTCATGTTCTTCATGCATGTGCGCTACAATAGCCACCTCATTTGGTCATTTGCTAGTTTGGGATTCTTTTTTGTGCTACTTTTCATGGTCTTTATGATGGGTGATTATATATCACAATATTACTCTTTAACTCCTGCTACCCACGCTGTTCCCTTTGATAAATTTTAACCGAGAGGTTACTTGTGGTCATGGACAAATCTGGCAATGGCTGGACTCATGACTTAACCTCCCCTCCCATCTCTTTAGAAAATGAACCTCTATTAGATGAGGAGGGGAAGTCATTTACCCCGCCCCCGTTATTAAATTCCACTCCATCACCCACCACCCAATCTGCTAACCTCTACTTAAGTTCTCTCAAAAAAACCTGGCTTTACCTCAAAAGAGCCGCTAGTTTGCGTTGCCCTGTTTGTGGCATTTCCCCGATTTTTCCCCCATTTTATCAATTTACCTCTATTTCTCATTGGTTTACCACCTTACCTGATTGCCCTCATTGTAATTTTAAGTATTACCGTGAACCAGGTTACTTTCAAATTGTAATTTGGTTTTTAAATATTGAAGCCATGATTTTTTTTGGCATCATTGGCTTTGTTTTAATTGACCAAATTGTTGGCCTCACTTTTTTGGGGTTACTGCTCTTCAACTCCATTTTTGTATTAATTGTTAATATTTTGACCATTCGTCACGCCAAAGCATTTTTTATTGCATTTGACCACCTTGTAGACCCCCATTCCCAGCCCAATAAAAAATAACGTTGTGTTTCAAAGGAGATGAAGCGATGCTTACGAGCTTAAGAACCAGAATTGGCTTGCTTTTTCTCGTTTTTTTTGCTTTGGTCTCTATTTTTATCACCGCTACCTCATGGATAGTGGAGACTCAACAACATGATGCCCTCGTCATCAATTTAGCAGGACGGCAACGTATGCTGATTCAGCAGATGACGAAAGAAACATTACAACTTGAAGCCCAACATGACACTGAGCATATTTTGGCTTTGCAAGAAACCATTTCCATGTTTGAACAAACCTTATGGGCTTTAACTAATGGCGGCACTGCGCCCTATCTAGCCCATCAATCGGTAGATATATCCCCGCCCCAAAACGCCTCCATCTTAACTAAACTTCACACAGTTCAGCAAACTTGGGAAATATTTCGCTCCAACTTAAATCAAGCTATTCTTGCTGAGGCCAACCAAGCCAAATTTAAAGACGCGTTACAGGCAATTCTCGAACTATCTCCCCAATTATTACAACAAGCCGATGAAGTGGTACGCCTCTATGAAATCGACTCTGCGCGTAAAAGCACCCGTTTATGGTGGTTACAAATCATTTTTTTTAGTAGCACTTTGTTGCTTTTATTAAGCGGCTTTATATTAGTCCAAAAATCCATTATTCGTCCCTTAAGTGACCTTAGTTTAGTCACCCAACAAATTGGACAAGGGGATTTGAATAGCCCTGTTAAGGTTAATGGCGCGAGTGAAATTGTCTCTTTAGGCCAAAGTTTTGATACCATGCGGCTAGAATTGGCAAACTCTCAGAGTAAATTGACCATGTGGGCCGAAGATTTAGAAAAGCGCGTCAACCAACGCACTCGCGAGCTAACGGCTTTACATGAAGTCAGCCGCGAAATTTCGTCACGCCTAGACATTGACCATGTCTTACGGTCAGTCGTTGACAAAGCCCGCGAATTATTAGGGGCGGAGGTGGCTTTTTTATGTTTGCTAGATGAGTCGGGGACGGTACTGAATTTAGGCACGCATAGCGGCCCGCCTGAAGCCTTAAGCCAAGTGCAAACTTCGGCGCAACGCTCCCCCGCTACCGAAATTTTATTGGGGCATCACGCTTTGCCATGCGGACATGGCAGTTGCTCTGGCACATGTGGCATTGTTACGGGTTCATATCGCGTTAGCCATCTCGCTGCCCCTTTGAGAGTGGGGCAATTAACGATTGGGGCTTTATGTGTGGGCAGTTCGCAAGGGCAATTTTTCCCCCATGAAGCCAGTGCTTTATTAACGAAACTTTCCAATTTTGCGGCTATTGCTTTAGAAAATGCCCGTTTATATGAACAATCCGAACGATTAGCCATGTTGGAAGAGCGACAGCGAATTGCGGCTGAAATGCATGATGGCTTGGCGCAAACCTTAAATTATCTTAAGCTCAAATCAGAGCAGATTAGTGAGTTGGTGGAAGTGGGGCAATCTGTTAAAGCGGCGGTGGAGTTAGAGCGACTCTATCAAAGCCTTGACCAAGCCTCACTTGAAGTACGTCAAGCTATTACGAATTTGCAAACCACTCCCTCCCCTCCCGTTAATTTGCAAAACAAATTATTACATTTAGTCAATGAATTTAACCAAGAAGGTCAACCCCTAACTGAACTTGTTACTCGGCTTAATAATTCAGTCCAATTACCGATTGCTCACATGGAACAAGTGTTACGGGTTGTAAGAGAGGCCATGCTCAATGCGCGTCATCATGCTCAGGCCGACCATGTGCAAGTAACCTTAATGCAACAAAACTTAAATTTGGTGGTGCTAATTGAGGACAATGGGCAAGGCTTTGACCCACTGATTGCACCGCAAGATAATCGCGCCCATTTTGGCCTCAGCATTATGCAGGCTCGCGCCAACCGATTAGGTGGGCAGATTAACATTCATTCGCAACCTGGTCATGGCACTCAAGTTGCGCTAAGTTGGCCGCTGAATCAAAATTAAAGTAGAATCCGCTAAGACACACGAAGAAAAGGGAAGGAAAAGACAAAAACTTAATTTTTCTTAGCGTCCTTCGCGGATTCTGGATGAGTCGTTACAAATTAAATATTATGACTAAAACTCGTGTATTATTAGTAGATGACCATGCCCTTTTTCGCGAGGGTTTAGCCAGCATTATCGCCAGCCAAACTGATTTTGAAGTGGTGGGCGAGGCCAATGATGGGTTGGAGGCCCTAGTGAAGGCGCGGGAATTACAGCCTGACCTCATTTTGATGGATATTGAAATGGCGGGCGGAGATGGCCTAGAGGCAACCCGTCAGATAAAACAAGAATTACCACAGGTGAGTATTGTTATTTTAACGGTGCGTGAAGATGAACAAAAATTATTTACGGCAATTCGTAATGGAGCGCAAGGCTATTTGCTGAAAAATATGCGCGCCAAAGAAATTCTCGCCATGTTACGGGGGGTTATGCAAGGCCAAGCCGCTATTCCCCCCGTCTTAGCCAGCCGCATGTTAGATGAATTTCGGCGGTTGAGTCAGCATAGCCCCAGTGCAACCGCGCGAGCATGAAGTATTAACCTTAGTTGCGGCCAATACGAGTGATAAAGAAATTGCCGAGACGCTTTACTTAAGTTTGCATACCGTCAAAAGCCACATGCGGAACATTTTGGCTAAACTCCATGTAAATAGTCGTAATGAGGCTGCCCAATATGCTCGCCAACATGGGTGGGTGTAACATTATTCTACCTGAAAATAATTGGGGGATTTAGCTCAGGAGTCCGCAATCATTTGCGGACTGTCCGTAAAGAATTACGGACTCCTACTCTCTATCCCCTAAAAATTTACAGCTAGAATTTTTCACTTCAAATAGGCCATCGTTCCAATAAATCGTAATTGTTTCGCCATGTGTTGATAATTGGCTTCATTATTAAATAACCATAACACTCGCGTGGTGCGGTTTTTAGGCTTAGGGGGAACGTATGCCTGACCATCTGTAAAAATAATTAAGCCATCATATTGGCGGTGGTCATCAATATAGTCCAAAATGGGATTAAAACTCGTGCCACCGCGCCCCAAAACCTTAATCTCCCGCCGCGCCCGTTTCAGCGACATGGGCGGCCCCTTAATCTCCGTATCAAATTGTACCACGTCAATGCTCTGAATCCCATACTTAAAAAACTGATTAATGACCGAAAAACCCCGTTGCAAATCGTCACTCGGAATCGAACCACTCACATCAACCGCAAAAAGTAAATTTGTCGTAAAGTCCCGCCGACTGCCCATGTAGAGAAAACCATACCGCCGACTCGGTTTCATGCGGGTTAAAACTCGATTGACCGCCAAGACCGAAGCCCGAAATTGACGCAACACTGCCCGATAATCTAACTTGGGGCGCAACGAAGCGACAATCAATTCTCGTAATCTACCCGCAATACTACCCCAACTTTGACTTTCTTGCGCTAACTGAATTTGGTTATTTATTTTATCCTCTAACAATTCGTCTAAGTCCCAATCTTGCGTATTTTCCTGCCCCACCTGCGCCGCATCACTATATTGCTCCATTGGCGAAGGGGGCGTTTCGGTTTCAGGTGGCTCAGGGGTTTCCTCTGTGGGTGGAGTGTCTGCCGTTTCATCAGCCCCCTGACCAGGCGAGGTCGCCCCGTCAGTTTGGCTAGAGTCACCACTTCCCTCTGACATGGCAGGGCTACTTGCGCCCGTTTGATTAAACATCATGGCCGCTTGTTGGTCAGCCTGCTCGCGTAGCTTATTATAATAAAATTCAAAATATTGCTGATTATACTCCTCTGTGCCAAAAACATCACGGGCGCGGGGGAAGGGCAACTCTGTTTGCAATAGCTCTTGTAACGTAATATTACTTGCTAGATAAGCCAACGTGTGATTTTCCTGTCGCCGCATGTAAGGATGTTTTAATAAAATACGGGTCGCTTCACTACGCATGACCTGTTCCAACATGCGTTTATCCAGGCTATTGATAAAATCGGGGTTGTACTCAATATTTCCATGCCCCACTCGAATGGTTTGCAGACGCGGCTCAACCACCAAATGATGGGTCGTCCAAATGGCAAACAACAATGGCTCACGTAAAAACCACAGTTCTAAAACTTGGCTGATTCGTTCACGCGCTGACATTACACTTTAATCCCCTGAATGTAATCCATCAAAAAGTTAATAATTGCCATATCTTGCGCTAAAAAGCCCATCGCCTTATCAAACTTGGGGTTTTGCACCATTGAAGCCAGATGAGCAATGGCTTCATTATTTTTCATTTGTTTCAATTGTTTCAAATAGGCCAAGAAATTTTGGCGCACTTTAGCCTCATCTTCAGGTTTATATTTCTGACTATTAAGCCAAAAGGCGATTTGTTCGTTTAACAAAATAACATCTTGCAACCCCAAATCCTGTAATTTATCTTTGTATTTGGCGAATTGTAACAAAACTTGCTCAACGGTCACTTTGGCTAAGGCAGCCAAACTTTGCTTAAAGGCTAACGCTGCCACCGTGCCAACGATACCCGCGATAATTTTAATATGTAAATCTTCCAGGTGGCGTAGCGGCTTGATAAAGTCAGAAACCTTAACCCAAGCCCGTCTATCAGGCGTTTTCACCAAGCCCGAAGCGGTCATGGTATCTTCGGGCTTCACCGTATCGCCATCTAAATGTTCGTGATGTTTCTGAATAAAGTTAATGACGCGTGGGTCAACCCCTTTTTCATTCGCCCACAACAGCCAATCTTCCACCGTTGGCGCAAATTCATATAAATTAAATCGTGACACTAAGGCGGGGTCAAGGTCAGTCAATTGATACTCCTCGCCCTGATTAACCG
>JAIFLK010000093.1:0-759 GCA_020049115.1 Chloroflexota bacterium
GCCAGTGTCAGGTTGTTCTAGCCCCGCAATGAGGCGCAGTAAAGTGGTTTTGCCACACCCCGACGGGCCTAGCAAACAAAGAATTTCGCCTTGCGTTATGTTAAAGCTGAGGTCTTGTAATACGGATTGACTGGCGTAATTTTTACTAAGGTGGTCTATGTGTAGCATTTTAGTGGCAAATAGGAGTGTCAAAATTTTATTTTGACAGGCGAAAATAAAATTTTCGCACTCCTTAAGCGAAAGTTCTCATATTATACCTACTCCCTTAAAACGAAGCGAACCCACCATGAAACATGGTGGGTTCGTTGGCTGAGACCACACAGCACTGGATGGTCTTAAGGAATATATCTAAAAAGCAGATTGCAACTGATGGCGCAGTTTGGGCGGCAAATCTGTTCGCCGACGGTCAATTAACGCCCCTTGTAGCGAATAAAGATAGTAACGAGCAGAAATATTTTGATGAGGGTATGTTTGTTTAATTTTACGCCAAGCCTCCACCGCGCCTAAACGTTCTAAATCTTCACGAGTATAAACCCCGATGTCATTGAGTCGTCGCTCAATAGTTTCCCCAATATTAACTAAAGTGGATAATTCAGTTTGTTGGAAAATCATTTTACCTCCTCAAGTTACCAATCAGCTAGTCCGCGTTCAGCGAGTCAGTCAGTCAGCTAGTGGTCTGTTCACTTAATTTCTAGTATATCCGAACAGACAAGAATGTCTGTTCTACTGGTAGGTCGGACATTCTTGTCTGACCATGTA
>JAIFLK010000093.1:767-11327 GCA_020049115.1 Chloroflexota bacterium
TCCGAACAGACAAGAATGTCTGTTCTACTGGTAGGTCGGACATTCTTGTCTGACCATGTACTAAAAACTAAATGAACAATCCACTAGTCAGTTTATCAGCATATCAGCAAAAGGCTGATAGACTGACTAGCTGATTGCTTCATGTGCTAAGAACAGCCCTATTATATAGCACAAATGTTCTAATGTCAAAATGGTTGGGGCTGAAAAATTGATTTGCGGCAACAAAAAAGAGGTGACTTCTGTCAGAAGTCACCTCTTTTTTGTTGCCGCAAAAATAGCTTATTTGTGGCAGGAGTCCGCAATCATTTGCGGACAGCCCGCAAATGATTGCGGACTCCTGCCTAAGTTCTACCTTTAAAATCCGCCTGTATCCGCGTCCTACTCTCCCGTCGCAATCGGGCAGTCAGGTTGCGTAATCCATTCGCTCCATGAACCCGCGTAGAGGCGTGGCAAGCCAAGCCCCGCATGGGCTACCGCCAGCACATTATGCGCCGCCGTTACGCCAGAGCCACAATAAAAAATGGCTTGTTCAGTGGGAATGTCCGCGAAGAGAGTGGTGAAGCGAGCATGGAGTTGTTCAATGGGTAGAAATTCTCCGTCAGCCGTGAGGTTTTCGGCAAAGGGCGCGCTGATAGCCCCAGGGATATGCCCCGCGACGGGGTCAAGGGTTTCATTTTCGCCGCGATAACGGTCAGCCGAACGGGAGTCAAATAAACGGTAATCAGGGGCTTGCATGTAATAATCTCGCACGTCATCTAACGTTACCAATAATTCAGGGCGGAGGCGTGGCGTAATAAAGGGGCGCGAGGCGCGGGGAGTTTCTTCGGTGGTGGTGGGGTGGCCTTCACGCACCCAACGCGGCCAGCCGCCATCTAATACGGCAACGGCTTCATGGCCTAACGTTTGTAACATCCACCATAAACGGGCCGCAAACGCCCCACCTTTATCGTCATAAGCCACAACCTGAACGTGGGAGTCAATGCCCCAAGTTGATAAGGTGGCGATGAAGGTGTTCATATCGGGCAAGGGATGGCGGCCTGTTTGCCCCGCAATAATGGGGCCTGAGAGGTCTTGCTCTAAATGGGCATAGCACGCGCCAGGCAGGTGGCCTTGCTCATAAATTTGTCGTCCTGCGGCACGGTTGGTGAGGTCGGCGCGGCAATCCATGATGAGCCAATCGGGGTCAGTTATATGGGGTAATAATTCGGCGGGTGAAATTAATGTGGAGTAGGTCATGGGTTAATTCTTATAAGTATAGGGTATGCCCGTTGAAGGGTCATCTAACCATTCTTCATACAAAACCTGACCTTCTCGGCCTTCGCGAATATCGGCTAGAATATCTTCTTGCAGTAAAATTTGGTAATCTTCGTAAGGTATTAAAACGGCGATGGGCTTATTATTATGCTGAATAATAATATCATGCCCTTTGAAATCAAGCCAGGCGGTAATTAAAGAAATAAGGGCTTGATACATAGATTGTAATAAAAAAGTCCCTTTTTCTTGAGTTATAGTTGTTTGAATTGACATTTTTTGCAACTCCTTAACGCGAAAAAGTTCGCGTTCTTTCGCTCTATTTCGCTTACGTTCGCGTTAAAAATTCGAGGAAGCTGGCGGGCATTAACATGCTGCGGGCGACGCTCAATTTGCGGGGGTCAATGGAGGAGGGCGTGGGAGTGAAATTACGGGCGAAATCTTCCTCAAAGCGTTCACTATTGCCAACGGCCATGAACGCATCGGCACGGTTGGCATAGACGTAATGATGTTCCGAATTTAGCTCAATCACCTGACTATAATCCACAATCGCGGCCTCATTTTCGCCCAGTTTGCGATAGGCATGGGCGCGGTTGTAATAGGCTTGGCTATAACTCGGATTTAGCTCAATGGCCTGAGTGTAATCAATAATTGCCAAATCATAATTGCCCATTTCGGTGTGCGCCACGCCCCGATTAACATAAGCGACCACAAATTTGTCATCTAAATAAATAGTTTGGCTATAATCCGTAATGGCTTCTTTATATTTGCGCGTCCATAAATAGGCATTAGCACGGTTATAATAGGCAAAAGCATTTTTGGGCGAAAGTTCGAGGGCTTTATTATAATCTATTAAGGCCAAGTCATATTGCCGTAAGCCCGTGTAAGTAATGCCGCGATTGAGATAAGCGGGGACAAAATCAGGCGCAAGCTCTATCGTTTTATTACAATCAAGCAGAGCCTGACCGTAATTATCCATGAGCAAATGGACAATGCCGCGATTGTGATAGGGTTCTACGTAATCTGGCGCAAGCTCAATGGCTTTGGCGTAATCAATCACGGCTTGTTCATAATTACGCATGCCAACGTAAGCCAAACCCCGTTTATTATACGCCCGCGAGTCGAGCATGGCCTGGTCTTTTTCGTTCTCAGTATCTTTGGCGGTGGCGGGCGTGGTGTTCACGCTAAAGGCTTTTAAGGCCATCGCTAATTCCAATGTATTACTAAATCGTTCTTCTTTGGATTTCGCCAGAGCCTTTTCCACGACTCCTGCTAACGCGCCCACCTCGCGCCACAACGTTTTGAGGCCATCGGGCATGTCATCACACACCGCCTTTTCGAGTAGCTCAAACATCTTCATTTGCGAGCGCACCTGATGCGCCCCCGCCACCGTCAAGGCCGATTGTTCAATAATATTAAGGTCAATATAATGCTCACCCGCCAACATTTCATATAATAACTCGCCAACTTGATACACGTCACTGCGCGGGTCAAGGGCTTCCCCGCGTAGTTGTTCGGGCGAACTATAAAGCAGCGTACTCGGCTGAAAACCGACTTGCGTGAGCGAGCCGCCCAAACCGCCCGCGCTCTCAGGCACATGGGCAATGCCCAAATCCGCCACTTTAGGCCGATGGTCAGCCGTTAATAAAATGTTCTCTGCCTTAATATCGCGGTGAATAATCCCTTGGAGGTGAAAGCGCGCCAGCCCTTCACAAATGCCAATAGTTAAGGTAATGGCTTCCTCCGCGGGGAGTTTGGGCTGTTTATTGAGCAAATCACGCAGCGTCCCACCAGGCATATATTCCATTATCATATATAACTGTTTGCTGTCGCGCCGCATGCCATAAATGGTAATAATGTTAGGATGCTCTAGCGCGGTGGCGCGGGCTTCTTGCACAAAGCGTTTCAAATTCTTCTGGTCAATGCCCCTATCAGTGCGTAGCTCTTTAATCGCCACGTCTCGATTAAGCATGATGTCGCGCGCTTGATAGACACTGGCAAAACCGCCCTGCCCCAAAGGACGGACTATTTCAAATTCCCCTTGAATTATTTTATCGCCTGCTCTTAACAAAGTCAGCCTCCATCACAATTTAGCTCTTATTTAAACAGTATAATCTTAAAATCGCAATAGGACAATTGGTTATTATTAATCTTAAAATCGCAATAGGACAATTGGTTATTATTATCTTATCAACGGCACGGCGCGGTTGGGGTAGGGCTGTCCATTGGGGGCGGTGGCGGTCAGCCGTTCGCCGACATTATTGTATAATCCTGTAATAAAAGTGGACTCTTGGGTGGGTGTATTGGAAGGAAACGTAATCACATGGCGGTCAATTTGAATGACATTCAACGGCCAATCAGTCGTGGGGAGTGTGCCATCGCGGGGAATCCCGTCATGGCTGGCGAGGAGTTCGCCATTAGCGTTGAGCATTTGCGTGAATACTTTGTAACTCGTGCCTTGTTGTGAAGTGGCTTGCCAAAATAACGTAATTTCTGCCGTATTCCAACCCCATTCAATTTGATAGGCCACCAACTCAATGCCACTGGTGAAGCGCGCCCAGGAGACCTGCGCGGGCAAGGTTTGCCTACTTAAATTATACCATGACGCATTACCAAATGTACCAAAATTATAGACCGCCATGAGCCGTCCAACTGAAGCTATTTGTTGATTCATGGGATTATCTGCGGGCAAAAGCCACAGACTATCCGCGCCATTGAGTGCGTTAGATAGCGGGGGCGAGTACGGGCTGCCCAACAGCCGTACATCTACTAGCCCGCGCAGGTGCGGATAGACTTGGCGATAAGTGGCTTGGTTCGTAACAATCAGGCGGGTGCGGTTGGGGGCTTGCTGGGCTTGAGCGCGCATGAAGCTGACGAAGGTGGCTTCGGGGCTATTGAGGCGTTGCTGGTGGCTATAGGCTTGAATTGTCAGTGGGGTTAAGGCAAATAACGCCACTAAACTGAGGCCAGCAACCATCGCGGGCAGGTTTTCATGCAGCCAATGGAGGCGCGATTCGGGTTGAAATTGCGGCCAGATGATAAGCCAAATTGCGGCCAGATGATAAGCCAAAACTCGGCGGTCAAAATAAGTAAGATAACGAAACGGGTGATGACCACAAAAGTTAATAGCCAGGTGGCGGAAGGAATGAGGACAAAATAAATGGGCTGTTCCAATACATTTAGCCCTGTTAAGATGAGGCTATAGGTGAGGCCGCGCTCGTTGGGAAAAAGCAAGATAATGAAAGGTAGCAAATAGACGATAAATTGCGGACTGTAACCTTTGCTATAAAGTAACATGGTGCTGACCGTCAGGCCGCAAAAGGCGAACAGTTTGCGTTCCTGTTCATAATCGGCGGCGGCGGAGAAAATGAGCAGATACCAACCGCCAAAAAATAGGCTGATGAGCCACCACGGGAGCGTGCTAGGATGCGCCGCAAAGTTGGTTTCGGCGGGATTCAGGCGGTCACCTGCGACGAGGCCGAAACCGTAATATCCCTCCATCACTGCCCAAACGGTTTCCCATGAAGAGCGACTGAGCATGGAACGGGCGGAGGTTTCCACCCATTGCGGCCCATTTAGCAGAAATGGGGCTAAAATCCCCATAATGGTCAGGCCGACAATCAGGCTATAAATCGTAATTTCAGTGGCGGCGGCGCGGCCGTTCTCGCGATATTGCTGCCAGATACGGCGGGCGGCGACAGGCAACATTAAGATAGGTAAAATTTTGACCATGAAGCCCACGCCCACACTGAGGGCGGATAAGGTGGGGCGATTATTAAGTAAAGTATCAAGGGCGAGCAGGATAAAAAAGAGGGCAATGCAATCAAAGAAGCCGAGCATGGCATAAACGGGCGGAAATAATCCTAAATAAAGCCACATGACGCGGTTGGCAGTGGGGCTGTTGGCCCACAGGCGTTGACTGAGGCGGTGGAGTAGCCAGAAATTGCCGACTTCAAAGAGGAGGAAAATGCTACCTAATATTAAGATAAACCAGAGGCGGGGGTCTTCAGGCCAGGGCGGTAGCCAGAGCGCGAGTTGATACGCGCCCACGGAAAGCCAGGGCAAAATGGGCGGCCACTCTAACCAAAAATTAAGGAAGGGGTATTGCTGATAATCGGAGAGTGCGGCAATGCCAAAATAGGTGTCAAAATCTGACCAATCGCGAATGAAGCCACCAGGTCGTAATAAAAAGAGGGTGAGCAGGCGGAACGCGATGAAGATGGGTAATAATAGCCAAAAATCACTGGCGGCTTCAATCGATATTACGGTTTGTGGCGCGGGTGGGATAATGGCAGGTTGTGGCGGAGGAAGTGGTTCTGCGGGTGGCGGGGCAATTTTGGGTTCAGGCGCGGGCATGGGGCGGGTGGGGGCATGGGCGGGTTGGGTTTTGGGCGCGGGTAAATTCTCAAAGCTGACTTCGGCAGTGATGCCGCGCGCTTTGGCCTCATTTAAAGTGGCCTGAATGTCATCTGATGTAGGCACACCAGGCGCGGGCAGGGCATCAAAATCTATCTCGGTGGGTAGACCTTGTTGGGCAGCTTGGCGCAGTGCTTGTTCAATTTCGTCATCGGTTGGGGTAGACATAATGAGTTATACCAGACGCGGCATAGATTAAATTTTTGCACCTTAGCGTTGAAATTTTAACGCCAGGTCGCAAAAGTCGCTAAGAAAAGTAATGGATTATATCAAAGGGGAGTTTCTGTTGAGGGTGGCTGGCTAGGAGTTTCTGAAACATCAGGATTTTTTCGCAACGAAATACGGGCATTCATCCAGGCATTCAGTTCGCGGATACTGGTCATGTCAAGGATTTCATCAAAGAGGTCTTTCAGGTCGCGTAAGGTGAGTTGTTGGATGCGTGCCTCAGACCGCGCCAAAGTCTTTTCAGCCGCTTTAAATTTGCGTTTTACTAATTTAGTCAATAATTCGGCAAAACTTTCTTGTAATAATTTTTGTCCACTGCGGGTTTCGGCTAAGGGGGTAAGTTTTAACATGTTGCGTAGCTCCTCATCGTCTAATGTTTTAAATTTTTCCTCAATTAACTGGGTCATGACCATCAATAATCGCTGTTCTTCATTAGGTGTTAGATTAGGGGTGGTATGAATTTGTTGCGCCCAGTGGGTGATATTTTGCCTGACCTGCTGCTCAGTGTCAACCATTAATGGTTGTAATACATTCAGCGTCAGCGAGTGAGCGGGTAACTTTTCTAACAAATCCATCAGGTAAACCGCCTGTATTTTGGCTTGCCCTTGATAATCTTTCACATGAGCCGTGCCATAGCCAGGGTCATGTTCTTTGTTTAGCCAAATAACAACCGCTTGCCATTCATTTTTTAAGGTGGGGCGCGCCTCAAAATAGGTGGCAACTTCCCGTGCCGTGCGCCAATACATGGTTTCATCGGTAGAGGCTTGGACTTCCACAAAATAAATTGGCGCGTCCGCTTGGGTTGGCTCAAATACGCCATCAATGCGCTTTTCCGTTGCTTTAACCGTAATGCTCTCGAAACGGTAGGGGCATAGTGGGGTGATTTGTAACCGTAATGCTCTCGAAACGGTAGGGGCATAGTGGGGTGATTTGTAACAGCTCAAAGAATGTTTGTGGGGCAGTTTGAAATAACTCGTAAAAAATGGGGTCAGTTTTCATCTTAATAGAAATAGAATCCGCGAAGAACGCAAAGAAAAGCTAAGTTTTTGTTTTTCTTCGCGTTCTTCGCGGATTCTTATCTCATGCGTCCTGTCCATAGCTTAAAGCGTAACATAAGCAGGGCATAGCTATATTGCTTAAGAATGGAGACGAATTGCGTTTTGCTGTGGCCGTGCATGCGGAGGCGGTAAAAGACGGGAATTTCTAACATATTATAACCGCGCTTGTTGGCAACCATGAGCAGCCGAATGAAATAATCACCATAACCGTAATAAATTTGGTCTAAATCCATGCTGACTAATTTGGCGCGATAAATGGAGAAAAAGCCGCTGAGGTTATCGTGGACGGGGGTGTTGAATAAGACCCGAATCCAAAGATTATATAGCCGACTGGAGAACTGGCGGAATTTATCCTCCATGCCGCCTGCCATGACGAAGCGTGAGCCGATAATGAGGTCGTAATATTCCAAAAACTTAATCATTTGCGGGATAATCACGGGGTCATGGTTAAAGTCGGTGTCCATAAAAACCAAAATCTCGCCATCAGAGTGGTCAATGCCATAGCGAATGGCGGAGGCAAGGCCGCGTTCATGCACTCTAACGAACAATTTCACCCGCGCGTCGGTGGCAAAATAGGCGCGCACCACATCGGCTGTCCCGTCAGGGCTATTGTCATCTACCACAATAATTTCAAATTGACGCTGCGTGGGGTTTAGAACCTTAATAATGGTTTGAATGAGTTCTACTATATTATCTTTTTCTTTGTAGGTCGGCAGGATAATGGAGGTTTTCAGGGCGAATTAGGAATTAGGAATTAGGAATTAGGAATTAAAAATTTAATTCCTAATTTCTAATTCCTAATTCACATGTGTTTCCATAATTCAAAGATAGTGCCATATTGCCCGCCGAGTTGACGGAAACGGCGTTGGTCGGCGGGGGTGGGCCAGGTGTGATAGGAGGCTTGGCTGTTATCTTGGGTAAGGTGGGGCGGGTTGCCTGCGGCGATTAAATTGACCGCTTTAACCAACATGTCCGCGCCTAATTGCGCGCTTTTGTAAGACAGGGAACTAATGGTATCGCTTGGCGTGACGGGAATCCGTTCTTGTAACAATAAGTCACCCGTATCAAACTTTTCGTCTACCCAATGAATCGTCACACCCGTTTCTTTGTCGCCATTGGCAATGACCCAAAAATAGGGAAAGAGGCCGCGATGACGGGGCAGCAGGGCGGGGTGAATGTTGAGCGTGGGGGCGAGGTTGATTAAATCGCGCTTGATGAGTTGGTTGAGATAGACGGAGAGGATGAGGTCAGGTTGCCAATCCTTAATTTGTTGCAATGTTTCGGGGCTATTGACGTTGGTTGAGCCGATGATGGGAACGTGATACATGGGGCGTATGTGGCGGAGGGAGTTGATTTTGGCGCGGCGACCTAGCAATCGGAAGATGATGGCGGTGGCGCGGCTTTGGAATAGCTCTAGGGCTTTGCGCCCGACAAAACGGAGGCCACTGCGCCGTAATAAATAGAGCAAGCCCTGCGGCAAACTTTTGCCATGAATGAGGCACTCTGAACGCACAATGCCCACAACTTGCCCTGGAAATTCTTGCAGCAGTCGCTCCGTCATCAGGTTGGAATAAAGACTTTCGTAAGTTAAAATGACAATTCGCATGGGGAAGCTAAAGGAATCGTTATATCAGACCTTACAGGTTTTTAAAACCTGTAAGGTCTGGGCTAACGGGCATGGACTTTTAGTGAACGGAGTATATCTTTTGACTATCATCTAAGCAAGTTTAGCCCACGCCATGCCCAAATTTCACTAAATAGAGGGGCTTATTTTCCCTGTAGCCTTATCTCGGTTTACAATAGGGCAATTCTAGACCTCATCGTGTTTAAAAATAGCCATTATAAGGTTCAAAACCTTATAATGGCTCTGACAGGTGAGGTCTCTGATAGTGACCCTTAATTTTTGGAGATGCTTGGCATGAGTAACTCAACCCCATTTCTATCCATTATAGTACCCGCATATAACGAAGAAAAACGTTTACCTGAGAGTTTACCTAAAATTATTCATTTTGTGCAACAACAAAATTATCCCATTGAGGTCATGGTGGTTGATGATGGCAGTTTAGACCATACCGCCGAAATTGTACGCGGTTTTCAAGCGCAAGCTCCTTTTATTGAGCTATTGCAAGTGGTGCATGGGGGCAAAGGCCATGCGGTAAAATCGGGCATGTTGCAGGCGCAGGGGGAATATCTCTTTTTGTGTGATTGTGATTTGTCTATGCCAATTGAGGAGGTGAGCAAATTTTTGCCCCCTTTTCAACATGAGTATGATGTGGCGATTGGCTCACGGGAAGTGGCGGGGGCGTTTCGTTATGAAGAGCCTAGTTATCGTCATTTAATGGGGCGGGTTTTTAATTTGGTGGTGCGGGTATTAGCCATTCATGGGATTCAAGATACGCAGGCGGGCTTCAAATGTTTTCGCCGCGCCACTGCCCTTAAGCTCTTTAACTTACAAACTATTCCAGGCTGGGGCTTTGATGTGGAAATTTTGTTCATTGCCCAATCCCATAAACTCAAAATTATTGAAGTGCCGATTAATTGGTATTACAAAACCGAAAGCCGCGTTAGCCCCATTAGAGATACCTTTAACATGGTGCGGGAAGTGTTAAAAGTGCGTTTCAATGGCTGGCAAGGTAAATATAAATAAGCGAGTCAGCTTTAGTCATCAGATGACTTTAAGTCATCTGATGACTACTAGCTGACAGACTACACCATGAAAATTTCCATTGTTATTCCATGTTACAACGAAATTAAAACCATTGACCAAATTATCCAAGCGGTCTTAGCCGTGCCGTTGCCCCATGAACGGGAACTCGACAACGAAATTAAAACCATTGACCAAATTATCCAAGCGGTCTTAGCCGTGCCGTTGCCCCATGAACGGGAACTCGTCATTGTAGACGATTGCTCGCGCGACGGCACACGAGATTATTTGCAACAATTCAAAGGGCAACCTGATTTTGCCATTGTCTTTCATGAAGTCAATCGCGGCAAAGGGGCCGCCTTACGGACGGGTTTCGCCCATGCGACGGGGGATATTATCATCATTCAAGATGCTGATTTGGAATATGACCCCAATGAGTACGCTAAATTACTCAAGCCCATCATTGACGGCAAGGCCGATATTGTCTATGGCTCACGCTTCATTGGCGGCGATTCCCATCGGGTGCTTTATTTTTGGCACTCCATCGGTAACGAATTTTTAACCCTCATGTCCAACATGTTCACCAACCTTAACCTGACTGATATGGAGGTATGTTACAAAGTATTTAAGCGCGAGATTTTGGCCGAGATTGAATTGGAAGAAGACCGTTTTGGCTTTGAACCCGAATTTACAGCCAAAATTTCCAAACTTGACCGCCCGATTTATGAAGTGGGCATTTCCTATTATGGGCGCACTTACGAGGACGGTAAAAAAATCAGTTGGCGGGACGGCGTGCGGGCGGTATATGTCATTTTGAAATATGGCCTTACCTGGCAAAGCGGCCTCACCCGCGTTTTGGTTGCGATAACGGGCTTATTGTTTTTAGGATTGTTACGGTTAATACCGCGTCGCCGTTAGTTAAGTTGACCGCTTTAATGTGGAGTCCAAAGCCGTAGGCTTTGAGCA
>JAIFLK010000140.1 GCA_020049115.1 Chloroflexota bacterium
CCGCAGTTTGGCAGGTGTCTGTCGGTGAAGCAGGAAGTAAACATCATTTATGGCCTGGTGTCATAAATGAGTAAGTTTTATAGAACGGTTATAGTAGTCTTAGCCTCCTCTTGGGAAGCAGTGGGTTGAACCGCCTCGCTGCCACATGCAGCCAAAAATAAACCGAACCCTAAGATAACCATCAAAAACAAGCCTTTCAAACGACGCATATTTTCCTCCGTTGGAAAATCAATTATAAAAAATCTTCCGCTGTAAATAATGGGGGGATACGGAGTCCAAAGCCGTAGGCTTTGAGCAGTGGGCAAAGTCTACGGCTTTGGACTCTATTTCTATCCCCTGTAAATTTTTAGGGGATAGCAGGGCTGGCTGATACGGCGCGAGGCCATAAATACCTAATTACGACAAATACTGTTCCAACAACGCCCGCAACTTCTTTTCCTCATATCCCCGCGCCAACTCTAACACCTGGTTGATAAACGGGTGATATTCCGCCCCCAATTGGATGAGCAAGGCTTCCCCTTTTTGGCGCACCTTTCGCATGTTGCCCTCTTTCACATATTGATGTAACTCAACCAACCCATCATGAGGCAAAGCAACCATGATTGTAGGCTGCTCTAGCGCGATAACCTCCGCCTCATACAACCACTCCAAGCCCAACGCTTGCCCCATCAATTCTAACAATTTATCTACGTCAATCGGCTTATTCAAATAACCATCATACGCCGTCACCACCACCGTTTTCTCTCGCATATCAAAGGAACTGGCCGAAACCACAATGACATGCGTCGCGGCCAAATCGGGCATAGCGCGCACTTTCTCAATCAACTCAAAGCCCGTTATTTCTGGCATCACCACATCCGTAATAATTAAATCGGGTCGAAATTGCAGCGTTAAATTAAAAGCCACCGCCCCATTTTCCGCCTCCATTATTTCAAACCCTAACGGTTCTAGCAATGCCCGCAACAGATAACGATTACTAGCGGCATCATCTACCACCAACACCCGCTGAGTTTCACCTTGATAACCCTTGATTTGGTGCGAAACTACGCTTGGTTTTAACAACGTATCACTCGCCTCCCCCAAAGGCAAGGTCAACTCAAACCAAAATAAACTGCCCTGCCCCAACTCACTCTTCACCTGAATTGTGCCACCCATCAACTCCACCAATTGACGACTAATGGCTAAACCCAAACCCGTCCCCTCAGACCGCTGCCGCACATGGCCTGTCTGTTCAAAGGGCTGAAAAATTTTTTCTAGCTCATGCCCCGCAATCCCCACACCGCTATCTTCCACCTCAAAGCGAATCAGCGAATGGCCGAAATGGCGAGAGTGCGAGGGGGCGAGATGGCGAGATGTTTCGCTCTCATTCGCACTCTCGCCACTTCGCACTCTCGCCACTTCGCTCACCCGCAAAGTGACCGCGCCCGCCGCCGTAAATTTGACCGCATTGCCCAACAGATTCAGCAATACTTGGCGCAACCGTTTCTCATCCACCATCACCGCCAAGGGCAACGACTTAAACTCCTGTTTGAACGCCAGCCCCTTCTCCCGCGCCCGCATGTAGATAATCCCCACCACACTTTCTAAAAATGACGTTAAATGCACCGATTCAGGGTGCAGTTCCATCTTGCGCGCCTCCACTTTAGAAAGGTCTAAAATATCGTTAATCAACGTGAGCAGATGATTGCCACTTTGATAAATCACATTCAACCCATTCAACATCTCCGAGTTGAGGTCTAGCTTACGCCGCAAAATCTGGGCATAACCCAAAATGCCATTCAAGGGAGTCCGCAATTCATGGCTCATGGCCGAGAGAAAATCACTCTTGGCTTGATTGGCCGAGTCCGCCTTGATTCTGGCCTCACGTAATTCTACCGCCTGCTGCTCCAGTTGCTCCGTGCGCTGTTGCACCCGTTGCTCTAACGACTCATTGGCCTCTTTTAAGGCCAAATTATATTCCCCCGTAAGCCGAATAGTTTCATGCTGGGCCTGAAGTCGCTCTTGCTCCAAAATTTTCACGCGGTCAGCCAGCGCGAATGAAAACATTAAGCCCATAAACATCACGCCCCATTCAAAGCCATGTTCGGTCAAGGCCGTCGTGGCTATCCCGCCCGCGCGTGAACCAATAAACAACAAGATTGTTCCCAACAAAAGCCACCAAGCTAACAAAAAGTAACGTGCGGGGCGATAACCCAACCACCCGCCCATGTAAGAGGCCGTAAGAAACATACTCACAAAACTAACCATCGCCGTCATCACTAAGGCCGCTATCAAAATCGGCGAGACAACAACAAAGCGCAATAAAGTAATCGTCAGAAAGCTGCCCGTTAAAAATAGCAAGCCATAATTTATCCGACGCGCTTGGGTAGCAGTTAATAAAAAGGAACGGGTAAAACTCAACGCGCCCATCATGGTTAAGCCCATGGATAAATTATCGAGGTAATAGGTTAAATAAGGCCATTGGCCCCAGAAATAATATTGACCCGTGCCACGCTCAACCAACGTATTTAACAAAAAACCAATTAACATGACGACATAATAGCCATAGTTCGTATCCCATAAACTCAGCCCCAAAAAGAGATTATAGCTAACCAAAATCACCAATACGCCCATATAAAACCCTAGCCACAATTGGTCAGCGTAATCTTGGCGATATAATATGGTGAAAGAGGCCAATGTCAACGGCATCACCAGACTACTGCCATGATTTTCTACGCGCAGATACACCATTTGTGGCTTCGAGTCAAAAATATCCAACTTAAAAACGAAGCGTTGATTCGGCAATTCGCGGCTGGCAATGGGAAAATTACGCCCCGTTTGTTTGGCCTGCCATTGTTGGCTGATGGGCGAAAAGCGATAAAGAGTAATATCTTCCAATTGATAGCCAATGTCTAAAAACCAGGCATTATTTTCCACCACTTGCGGCGTTAATTCAAAGCGAAACCAATAGGCCGAATTGGTATAGCCCAAACTCGGCACTGCATCTGGCGAAATTTGCCATTGTCCCGCATCCAACGCCATGACTTGCTCTAAGGTTAATTGTCGGGAGGAGTCCTCTAAATAGGCCACATGGCTGCCCCCCAAAGGATAAGCCTGCCGACTATCCGTCAAAACCAACGGTTCTTGCGCCCACACCAAGCGCGGCCACGCCAGCATAGCCAAGCCACTGACGACCATGATAATGATTATATATCGTAATGTTTTTTCCATAAAATGTCCCTTTTACTATATCCGAACAGACAAGAATGTCTGTTCTACCGTTGGTAGACAAGAATAGACATTATACCGATTTAATAATTTTCGTAGGGGCAGGGCTTGTCCCTGCCCAAAACGGGGGCAAGCACAAGGCATTGCCCCTACAAAATGCCAACGATTTTTTAATCGGTACCTACAAAATGCCAACGATTTTTTAATCGGTATAAACTTTAATCTCTGTTCTACCGTTGGTAGGTCGGACATTCTTGTCTGACCATAGTCCACTAGCCCTCTCCCTTTATCCCCGAATGGAGACAAAGGGCATTTAATTTCCTTACAAATATTGCTCTAGCAATGCCCGCAACTGTTTTTCCTCATAGCCCTTGATTTATTCCTTCATCATCAACCTCACCGTAAACCGCACCGTCGTTCCCTTACCTACCTCACTCTCCACCCATATTCGCCCACCGTGCATAACCACCAACCGTTGACAAATGGTCAAACCCAAGCCTATTCCTCCATATGAACGTGTCTTAGACATATCCACTTGTTGAAACGCCTCAAAAATTACTTCCAGTTTATCAGGCGGAATCCCGATGCCGGTATCTTTTACCGCAAATTCCAGATAATTTTCACTTACCTGGGCTTGCACAGTTATCTCCCCGCGCGAGGTAAACTTAATGGCATTATCCAGTAAATCCAGCAAAATTTGTTTCAACCGTATCTTATCAGCCTGAATTAGCGGCAAATTCTCCGCCATGAGTATCGTTAAGGTAATCGGTTTATGCTGTACCAACGAACTCGCCGTATTCATCACTTCACTGACCACTTCCGCCACCTCAACGGGTTCAGACACAATCTCCATGAGACCTGCCTCAATTTTAGTCACATCCAAAATATCGTTAATGATCGCCAGTAAATGTTGCCCACTGTTATGAATCGTCTGAATGTCATTTATCGCCATATCAGGCAAATCGCCATCAATACCCTCCAGTAATAAATCCGAAAAGCCAAGAATGGAGTTTAACGGTGTCCGTAATTCATGGCTCATAGTGGTCAAAAATTCAGTTTTCAGGTGGTCTATCTCTTGTAACTTAATAATGGTTTCTTGCCGCTCCGTTAATAATTGGGCGTTGTTAATCGAAATGGCCGCTTGTGCCGCCAACAGTTTTAACAGTTGAACTCGTTCAGGCGTGAATACATCCACCGCCTTGTTATTTTCCAAATAGACTAGCCCCACCCACTCCCCCTGCTTGAGCAAAGGAATACACAAGATCGATTTGGGTTGATATTGACTAATATAACTATCCTGTTCAAACATATCTTCATGACGGGCATCGCTTAACACCACCACCGTCCGCGCACGAATGACATAATTGACAATGGACACAGAAAAGCGCACATCAGGATGTAAAGGCAAATTGTTCAAAGAAACCAGTTCTAAGATATTCACCACAACCTTTCCTTTAAAGTTCCCCACCGCTTTAACCCCCCATTGCGCCTCATTTAAACCTTCGCCCAGGGGTATCGGATTCCGTGGCAAAAATAACAAACTCCGTTCCGCGCCCCCCGTTTCCATCACAATTTGCATCAGGGTGGTTAACAAAGTTTCCAACCGAATTTCACTGGAAATTACTTGAGCGGCGTTCATCATCGCGGTCAAATCTAACAGATTACCACCTCGGACGGTATGCCCTGTGGTGGTTATTATAGTATGGTGGCTCACCACCTGACTCGCCGTCGTCTGAGGATCCCTTAACAAAACGGGGTATTTGTCCTGCAATTGTTGCACTTTGGCTACTGCGCCCCAATGTTGATACACATAATGCGCTTCACGCAGATAAAGAGTAGCAAAGCGGGGTTTATCACGCTCAAACCAGAATTTGCCCGCCAATTCATTGGCCAAGGCTTCTTCTTGCAAATAGCCATGTTCCTTGGCTAGCGCAATCGCTTTATCATAATGAGTCTCAGCCGCGCCGCTTTGCCCCAACACCCGCGCCCATTCTGCTTCCACCAAATAATATTTGTGCGAGAGGTTCATGGGGGCGCGTGTGGCCCAATTTTTCATTTTGCGTTGATTACGCCACACCCGTAATCGCCATTTTCGTTGTTCAAATGAAGTAACGGTTGGGTAGAGAGCTAAACGAATCAGCGAGTCGTAGAAATAAAACATGGGTATCAGGGGGCTGCCGATTGCCCCTTCTAAATTCAATTCGGCTTGTTGAGCATACTCAAAAGCTAATTGGTATGCCTGAAATTGGTAGGCTAATATCAACTTAAGGATATAGAGATAACCCAAGGCATTCGTATCATGCTCAATGACATAATGAGCAAGGCGGGCCACTTCATCATATACCGTGCCATTAAGTTGGACAGGGTTTTCAGCCTGACCGCGCCAGTTTAAGACCACCTGCCAGTGCATGTTCATTAAGTCTAATATTTTTTCCTGGCGGAGTTGCTTAATTGTTTCTTGAGCCACAGCCATCTGATGATTAACCTCATCTAATGACTCACCCGTGAAAAACTTAGAAACAACCTGAAAAAGCAGGCACCAAGCAGCATATTCTAAATCACCACTCTCTAAGCCCAGTTGATACCCACGGTAAAGTGGCTCACTAGCCTCTCGGAGATGATCCTGCCAGGGTCTAATAATATAATTGAAAACCAATATGACCTTAGCTTGACTGGCTTGGTAATATGAATTTTCAA
>JAIFLK010000325.1:0-12786 GCA_020049115.1 Chloroflexota bacterium
CATTATCCCATAGATTTACCTGACCCGATTAATTATTTGTATTACTTTATGGAGAGTCGGGGACTTACTGAACATGATTTAGTACCTTACATTGGCAGTTTAGCGAAAATTAGTGAAATATTGCATCGTCACCGCGTCCTTACGTTGCCCATGATTCGCCGTCTACATCAAGGGTTAGGTATTCCTGCGGAAATTTTGATTCAGCCAATTCGTAAGGTGGCTACGCCGCAAATGGCAATGGCGGCCTAGATGAAACGGGGCTAGGTTGCATAAACCTAGCCCCGTTTCTTTCTCGAAATAAAGATAAACATCAGATAATGTTGTTTTTACGATGATAAATTTCATTTATGACATGGTATCATGATAACGCCTTATCCAATGCCTGCGTTAAATCAGCAATCAAATCCTCAGCGTCCTCGCAGCCAACGCTCAGGCGAATGAAACCTTCAGAAACTTTATCGCCGCCCCAACGCGCCCGCCGTTCAGCCATCGTATGTAGACCCCCAAAGCTGGTCGCTTCAATCAGTAACTCGCAATTCTTGAGGAATGTTTCAGCCATGCTTTGGTTCGCCAATTCAAAACTAATGACGGGGCCATAAAACTTCATTTGGCGGGAAGCAATCGGATAGGCGGGGTCGTGGGGCAAACCTGGGTAGCGCAACCCTGTCACTTCGGGGCGAGTAGCCAGAAATTCCGCCACCGCCAGCGCATTTTTAGCATGACGTTCAATCCGCAAATCCAGCGTAGCCAAAGAACGGTGCGCCAGCCAAACTTCCATCGGGCCAGGAATTGACCCCATTTGGGTGCGCCATGTCCGCAATTTATCGCCCAATGCCTCATCTTTCACCGAGACATGCCCTAATATCAGGTCGCTATGGCCTGTAGTAACTTTAGTATCTGATGACAGCGAAAAGTCCGCCCCCAATAATAACGGCTGTTGCCCCAGACAAGAGGGCGTGGTATTATCCACCACCACCAACGCTCCCACTGCATGCGCCGCCTCTGCCAACAACGCAATATCGCAAACATCTAAACTAGGGTTACTAGGGGATTCCAGCCACAGCAATTTTGCCCCCACTAAATGCTCTTTTTGGGCATTGCCTGCGGTGGGTGCAAATTGGATTTCTACGCCAAGCGTAGCAAAGAAACCATTGGCAACCAAGCGGGCGGTATAATAGGCATCTGAGGACATCACCAATTTATCACCCGCCTTAAGCGTTGTTCCAAGCATGGCGGCGACGGCGGCCATGCCCGATGAATATACAATCGTGGCTGCCCCACCTTCCAATTCCGTAATGGCCTGTTCGTAAGCTGTCCAGGTGGGATTATGGTAACGTCCGTACAGATAGGCTGAACTGGCGGGGTCTCCGCTGAGGTGGTATGGGCCAGCAAACGTTGGCCCAGCGAGAAAGGCTGCGCCTTGGTTCTTTTCTGGCAAACCTGCTTTAATGACTCTGGTTGCTGCTTTCATTATATTTCTCCGAATTTATACCGTTTTTATTTATAACACTGTCTTACCCTAGATAATGATACACTACACCCTGCTGCTCCCATGCTATCGCCTCCTGTCGCCCCTCATACCGAATAAATTCAGCTAACTCTAACAAATCGCTTGTATCAACGGGAGTTGGGCTATAGGCAATGATAACCGCCTCCGTTTGCAGTTCTCCTGTCGCGGCCAGAGTCCAATAACCTGTGGCATGGCTAAGATGAGTCAGCCCGATGGCTTGAGCGCGGCGGATAAACTCGGCTTGTAAGGTGGGCGCAATGGGCTGTCCCGTTTGCTCCACACTTGGTAGGTGAATGGCCTCGCGGACAACTGAAATGACTTGCCCTTGTGCCAATAACGCGGGGTCAGCCGTATAAAGCCAAATACCCAAGCCCACTTCATCAATGAAAAAGGGGGTGATTTCTTTAGCTTGGGCAATGGAATTAAAGACAAGACGTTGACTCATTTAAGATATTTTTTATGAATCCGCGAAGATACATTAACAAACCCTTCGCTTTTCTTCGCGTATTTTCGCGGATTCATTTCGTTTCATTCGCGGTTTATAACCGTAATACCAAACCTTCATTCCCATGCAAAGCCAACTGGCTCAAATCCACTGTGCCTGCGCGTTCCATGTCGGTGGCAACGGCGATGGTGGCGGTGGAGGCCACTTGGCTCAAATCTAAGGTGAGGTCATTGTCACTAAAGTTAAGCACTATCACAAAATTATTACCATCAGGCGCGCTACGGCGATAAGCCAAAACATCGTTATGGCTTGTCATTACAGTGGCGTAATCCCCTGCATGCAGCGCGGGTTCAGCATTACGTAACGCAGTCAGGACACGATAGAAATTGAGCATGGAGGTGGGGTCTGCATTTTGTTTAGCCACATTGCGAGTTTGATAATCCGCCGCCAGAGGCAGCCAAGTTTGCACGCCCTCAGCCGCAAAGCCCGCATTGGGCGAGTCGTCCCATTGCATCGGAGTGCGTTCAGGGTCGCGCCCAACAATGTGGGCAATTTCGGGTTGATTGAGCGCGGCGGGGTCTTGAAGCAATTCTAACGGAATCGGCACATCTTCCATGCCAAGTTCATCACCGTAATAACAGGTCGGCGTACCGCGCAACGTTAGCAACATCATATTAGCGACGCGGGCTTGGTGTACGCCAATTCGCGTAGCGACTCGGTGTTGGTCATGGTTGCCCAAAACCCAATTCGGCCAACGCCCACCCGTTAAGTTTGCTTCATAAGTCTCAATGAGTTGACGAATGATGGGGGCTTCCCAACGGCTCGAAATTAGATGGAAATTAAACGGCAAATGACATTCATCTAAATGTTCGCCATAATAGGTCACAAGTTTTTCAATCTCCATGTAAATTTCGCCGACCATCATGCGCTCTTCGTAACTATCCAACACCTGCCGCATTTGCCGCACAATGTCATGAATCCCTGGCACATCAGCTGTATATGTTTGCAATAATGAACCAATGGGAACAACGCCATCCCAATCGGGGTTCGGGGGATTATCGCGGAATTGGTCATCTTTTAGCATCAACCATAACACATCCACCCGAAAGCCATCCACCCCTTTATCCAACCAAAATCGCATACTGCCTAACAAAGCGTCCATGACGGCAGGATTGCGATAATTGAGTTCAGGTTGTTGCTTCACAAATTGATGCATGTAATATTGCCCCGTTTTTTCATCAAATGTCCAGGCGGGGCCGCCAAAGAAACTCAGCCAATTATTGGGCGGGCCGCCATCGGGCGCGGGGTCGCGCCAAATATACCAATCCCGTTTCGGATTATCACGACTGCGGCGGCTTTCGATAAACCAGGCATGTTCGTCAGAGGTGTGATTAGGTACGAGGTCTAACAAAACCTTTAAGCCGCGTGCATGTGCCTCGCCTAACAAATGGTCAAAGTCAGCCATTGTGCCGAACATGGGATGAATCCCGACATAATCCGCCACATCATAGCCAAAATCATGCATGGGCGAGGGGTAAATGGGCGAAATCCACAGGGCTTCTACATTGAGACTCTTAATATAATCGAGCCGTTGCGTAATGCCTGGCAAATCGCCAATGCCGTCCCCGTTACTGTCTTGATAAGAACGGGGGTAAACTTGATAAATAATGCCTTTCTGCCACCATTGGGTGTTACTGGTCATGAACATACTCCTTTGCGTTGTTTAATTTTTAGACCTCACAGGTTTCTAAAACCTGTGAGGTCTTTTGTATCATTACAAATTTTTCAATCGTTCCCGCCACCACCGCGCCATTTTGGGACGCAATTTGGGTGGCGGGACAGGTTGATGATAGTTCCTCTACTTTTGTGATAGCTCTACAAGCTCATCAAGACGAGTTACAGGCGAATGATACCGTAATTGAATCATATTAGTTAATAGATTGTTAGCTTCATTTAAGGCAAGACTATTTATTTGCACCAGCTTGATAAGAATACCCAATGTACCCGTTAAGGGAACTTTTCTGGCTTTGGCAAGTCGTCGCGCCGCTAAATCATCCGTTATAAAAATAAATTGACGGGTAATGGCTAAGGCCAAACATGCGGCTTCGCCTGGGTCAAGTAGTAAGTCAAACTCGGCTTGGAGTTGATACTCTTGAGGCGAAGTGGGGGTTAAAACATGTAACCAACCGTTAGGGTTGATTTCTGCTAATTGTTGCCAAGCTGATTCGAGGTAACTATATCCTGCTTGAACGCCACGACGAAGTTCATGACTAACGGCTAAGGTGGTAAAAGCAATTCCACGATAATGAGTTTCCAGCAAGTCAAGCCGTCCAACCGCCGCGAAGTTAGAAATAGTCGTATTGTTAAAAACATAGTTAGGCATTGTTCGCGTCCTGCATGACTTCATCTATTGTAATAGGCCCAAAGTGCAGGGTATGGCCTTGTTCGGTGATGATGTCTTTCATTTCTTCATGCGAAACCCCCATTAACTCAGCCCCTTTGCCGAGGCTAATATCGCCCATGAGGTAAGCGCGAATAATCATTTGCCGTCTTATAGCGGGCTGAAATTCAAATAAGGCCCGTAAGGCTTGTCTTAAAACGGCCTGCTGATTAGGGAACAACTTTGTTTTGACCAATTGGTCAATTTCCCAATTGACTGTACTGATTTGATACATGGCATTTCTCCCATTTATTTCTAATAATTTAGGAATCTACCCAACTAAAAGCTAACTGATAAGGATGTTTGACACATTGAGTAATATATCCACAGCCCATCTCATTAAGCGTATAAGGCAAATTAGCATCACCCGCAATTTGAAAAAGTAACGGCATGGGGTCGCCGCAATTGGGACAAGTTGGGTGTTCTGTCTCATGCATCCAAGCAGGCCAACCTAACAATTTATCATCGTTAATGGGATAATCTAAATCCCCTAAAATTTCTTGTTCCTTATTATTAAGTAATTTATTAAGGGCATCTACCCCATCTGGCTGTGGATAATCCACTTTGGATGTCCATTTTATAATTTCTTTTGTGGGGAAACTCTTTTTTACGGGAGATTTTTTAAATTGCTGTGGCTCACCCTCTGGCGTAATAATGCGTATTAAAGTGCTTTTAGCAAAAGGATACCAGGCTTCACAATCAGCTTCGCAGCTTGATTTGTTAGTTTTATTAGTACAGTAAAATAGCTGTAATAATCCCGTTTTTGGGCAATAGTCAGGCAATTCGGGGCAATGCGCCAAATTCAGTTGGAGAAATAGCTGCATGGGGTTTTGGCAATTGGGGCAGATAGGCCACGCTTCATCTTTAGCCAGCCAAGGTATGCCACAAAACTTGGAGGCAGTGAGGTCACTTGCCCCCGCGCGAGTGACAGGAACATAACAATTTCTTTTGAAGGGAGCTAATTTTTCTAAAACTTGTTTGGGAGTCATGGGTATTTTTCCTCATGGAGTCCAAAGCCATAGGCTTTGTTTGCTTTGGGTCAAAGCCTACGGCTTTGGACTCCTCAATAGGTTTACTTAAACGCCAACCAATGATATTGATACGGGGCTAAAGTTAAGGTATATTCACTGGTCGTGACGGGGGCGAGGCTTTTATCATGGAGGAGGTCATGCGGCGTGCGCCCTGCAAACTCGCTGAGGGGCAGGGTGATGGTTTGGCTTTGGTCGCTGAGGTTGCAAATAATGAAGCAATGCTCACTTTCATGGTGGCGATGATAGGCTAAAATGGTCTCGTTGTCTAGTTGTAAGAAAGTGCAATCACCCCAACCAAGAACGAACAGACTCTTACGAACCGCGACCATGTGTTTCATCAAATTAAATAATGAGTTGGCTTCATGTTGTTGACTCGCCACATTAATGTGCTGATAACCATAAACCGCATCATCAATTAACGGGGCCCAAAATTGGCTAGGGTCAGCCGTAGAGAAGCCCGCGCCGCGCTCACCCGTCCATTGCATGGGGGTGCGGACACCGTTGCGGTCAAATAAAGCAATATTATCTCCCATGCCAATTTCGTCACCATAGTAAATAATCGGCGCGCCAGGCAGACTAAATAGAATGGCATTGGCGAGTTCAATTTTGCGGCGGTCATTCTCTAACAAAGGGGTTAAGCGGCGGCGAATCCCTAAATTGAGTTTCATGGCGGGGTCAGGCGCGTAAAGTTGCCACATGAGTTGGCGGTCATCTTCCGTCACCATTTCTAATGTCAACTCATCATGATTACGCAAAAAGACACACCATTGACAGTTGTAAGGAATAGCGGGCGTGTCGTTCATAATGTTAATAATGTCATTGGCGCGGCCCAATTTTAACCCTTTGAAAATGCGGGGCATGACGGGAAAATGGAAGGCTAGGTGAAACTCATCGCCTGGTACGGCGGGGTTATTGGGGTCGCCACTGAAATAGGGGCGCAATTCATGCGGCCACATGTTGGCCTCGCCAAGTAAGATTGCGTCAGGATAATGCTCATTCATCATGGCGCGCACTCGTTTGAGATAGTCATGGGTTTCGGGCAGATTTTCGCAACTTGTGCCTTCACGCTCAAAGAGATACGGCACCGCGTCGGCACGAAACCCATCAATGCCCATGTCTAGCCAAAAGCGAATGACCTCCAACATTTTGTCCGCCACTTCGGGATTATCGTAATTTAGGTCGGGCTGGCTGGCATAAAAACGATGCCAATAATATTGACCTGACGTTTCGTCATACGTCCAATTGGAGGGTTCGGTATCCACAAAAATAATACGGACTCCTTCGTATTTCTTATTATTGTCACTCCAAACGTAATAATCACGGTAAGGGTTATCTTTCGATTTGCGAGATTCGATAAACCAGGGGTGTTGGTCAGAGGTGTGATTGAGGACTAAATCGGTAATGATTCGCAATCCACGTGCATGGGATTCTTTCACCAATAACTGAAAATCCTCTACCGTGCCGTAATCAGAGTGGATATTGAAATAATCTGATATATCGTAACCATCATCTTTCAACGGTGAGCCAAACATGGGCAGCAGCCAAATGCAATCTACGCCCAAATCTTTCAAATAGTCAAGTTTGGGAATAATGCCTAATAGGTCGCCCTTGCCGTCACCGTTGCTATCAGCGAAGGAGCGAATATGAAGTTCGTAAAAAATGGCATTTTTATACCACAGAGAGTTGGTCATGGTTTGTAATGAGTAGGCGGTAGAATGTAGAAAGGGGTGGCTGTCTACTTGCTATCGTCTCCGATAATGAATTGATCTTGTTAAGTAAGTTCAGTAGGACTTACGCAAAAATCGTGGAGTTAGCACGCCCTCGTGCTAACAGTGACACACGAGGGCGTGTGTCACTCCTCAAAATGAACGGTTTTGCGTAAGTCCTATTCAGTAATGATTTGTTTCAAGGCTTTTGTAATACGAAATATATCAAAAATATCTCCTCGTGTTGTCGCTAAGGTTGAGAGGGTGGTGGGTTTTCTATTAAATCTCGTAAGTCATTTATTAAATCTTTCGTGTTATTAAAATTATTTTGCCAATAATTGGACATATTCCAGGTGCCTGCCATAAATAACAAAATTGCCAACAATGACACCCACCACCGCCGCACAAAACTGGCGCGGTCATAAATACGGCGCGGGCTTTTGGTTTGGTCAACTGCATAACGGGGAGCTAACAAATAGCCTAAGATGACTCCACTGACCAAGCCGCCCATGTGCGCCCAATTATCGGCGGGCATGATGCCGCTAACGCCTAACACTAAGCTCACGCCAATTAAGGTGAACATGGATTTAACCTTTTGGCTACTAAAATCGCCTAAACGGTAATAGTAAAAAGCAAAAAAGGCCAATTGCATGCCAATAATGCCAAAGATTGCCCCCGATGCGCCCGCCGAAAAGGTCATGGGGCCACGCACCGCAAAACTCAGTAACCCCCCAAATAAGCCCGTGAGTAAATAAATGGTAATAAATTTAGCTTGCCCATATAACCGTTCCGATTCAAGGCCAAAGGCCATTAAGCCAATCGTGTTAAAGACGAGATGTTGTACTCCAATATGAAGAAACATATAGGTAAATAACCGCCACCATTGGTTATCCCATAGCATGAGTGGCCCATAATTCGCCCCAAATTTTATCAACACGTCATCGTTGGTCGAGCCACCTTGTAGCTCCATCGCCGCGAAAACCACTAAATTAATGGCAATCAGCAGATATGTAAAGAAAGGTTGCGCTAAGGCTCTATCAAAGGGATTAAGAGTCTCATCTTTGACATTGCTATAAAAACGGTCTTCCAATTCCACCAGGCAATCGGGGCAACGAAAACCAACGGGCGAGCGTTGGGCGCACTTGGCGCATATATATTTATTACAACGATTACAGCGTAGGCTGGTTTCGGTTTGGGAATGACGGTAACAAACGGTAATTTTTGGAGTTACTTCTATGGTCATGGCGTTAAACCTTCCAAAATAGCAATCAAAATACCTAACAATTCTTGTAAGTCAGCAGGCACGCGATAACTGTTAATATCTTGGGTGATTAACTTGGTAGTACGGTCTAAAATGCCAAATCGCCAGACATCACCGACTGTTACGATACCATAAAGAGGTAATGTTCCTTCGTCTAACCATTGGTCTAGGGCAATCAATTCTACGGCTAATTGGGTGAAGCCGCGTGATAAATCATCATGTTTGGCTTCAATAATTAATAAATTACTATGGTGTTGCAGGTAATAATCTATTTTACCCTTGAGTTGTTTCCCTGCGTTAAGTTTATACTCTACTCTTACTTTAGCTTGCAGATAAACCCCTACTTGAAATAAAATAGGTGCGACCAATAATTCACGTCTTGCCGCTTCGTTATCTAAATTAACTACTTTAAGATGCGCGGTTATTTGGTTGGGTAAGTTCTCAAAAAGGCTAAAATCTGGAGTAATATGAGGTAAGATGCAGATTTCCACTTGATGATTATAGCCAAAATAGGCTAATAGGTCATCAATCGGTGGGTTTAGCTCAAAATAATCGCTAAAAGTGTAAGATTTATTAGGGTCAATAATGGGGCGTTTCATGGGTTATTTCCCTTCCAAAATAGCAATCAAAATGCCTAACAATTTTTCTAAGTCGGCAGGAATGGGATAAAGGTTAGTATCTTGGGTGATAAGTTTCGTGTTACGGTCTAAAATGCCAAATTGCCAAACATTTCCTAATGTAATAATACCGTAAAGGGGCGTAATCCCTTCATCTAACCATTGGTCTACGGCAATTAATTCAGCCGTTAGTTGCTTAAAGCCTTTATCTAGGTCGTCATGTTTCGCCTCAATCACCAATAATTGATTATGACGTTGGATAAAGTAATCAATTTTGCCTTTCAGTTGTTTACTAACTTCTAAGGAAAATTCAACGTTAACGGGAGTTTTTAGATAGGCTGCCAAGCTAAATAAAATCGGCGCGACTAAGGCTTCGCGGCGGGCAGCCTCACTGCTTAAGTAGATGTATCTCAAATTAGTTTCTAGCTGGGTTTTCAATGAGGCAAAATAGGTCATGTCAACCGTAGTTTGTGGTAGTACATAAGGTATTAAGGTATGTTGATAACCAAAATAGGCAGTTAGTTCATAAATGCGAATATTCATTTCAAAATAATCGCTAAAAGTGTAAGATTTATTAGGGTCAATAATGGGTCGTTTCATAGTTTACTTTCCTTCTAAAATGGCAATCAAAATGCCTAACAATTTCTCTAAGTCGGCAGGAATGGGATAAAGGTTAATATCTTGCGTAATGACTTTGGTAGTACGGTCTAAAATGCCAAATTGCCATATATTACCTATGGTTACTGCTCCATAAAGCGGGTTTTGCCCTTCATCTAACCACTGGTCTAAGGCAATGAGTTCAGCCATAAGTTGGGTGAAACCACGCGGTAAATCGTCATGTTTGGCTTCAATAATCAATAAACTGTTATTGTGTTGCAAATAGTAATCAATTTTGCCTTTGAGTTGCTTGCTCACCTCTAAGGGATGTTCAATGCGAATAGCCAAGTTAAGACGTTTGGCTAAAGCCAAAACAACGGGCGCAACTAAGGTTTCGCGGCGGGCGGTTTCATTGGTTAAATAGACATGTTGCAAATTTTCGTCTAAATAGCTTTTTAGAGATGCAACCGATGCGGATTCAATGGCTGTTTGCGGCAAAATATATTTGTTGAGTTGATGTTGATAGCCAAAATAAGCCGCTAATTTATCAACAGGTGGATTTAATTTGAAATAATCACTAAATGTGTATGATTTTTTAGGGTCAATCACGGGTTTTGACATGCGAACCTCCATTTGGGATAAACATAGCATAGCACTATAATTTTGTCAATCAATCTTTTAGGAGAAAACAGGCATGACTCCCTTTGAATTTCTAGCGAAATGGGGCAATCCCCACTTTATCAACCAATTGACGGAACGTCAGGCCGCGCAAACCCATTTTAATGATATTTGCGCGCTCGTCAATCATCCTGACGCAATAAGTTATGGTAATTTAGAGCAATTTAATTTTGAAACCCGCACGGTGAAGCCTGGTGGTTCTAAAGGTTGGGCGGATGTCTATTATCAAGGTCGTTTTATTTGGGAATATAAAGGGCCGCAGGGGGATTTAGCGCAGGCATATAAACAATTGTTGCTTTATAAAGATGAGTTAGGCAATCCGCCGTTGTTGATTACGTGTGATTTGAAAACTATTAACATTTATACCAATTACACCGATACCGTTAGGCAAAGTTATTTGATTGATTTAACCCGTTTGGTGGCGGCTGATGGGCTGGATTTACTCAAACGGGTTTTCCATGCCCCGCGCCCTGAGTTGGACGCGTTTTTTAAGCCGCAGCAAACGAAAGAGCAACGCACCTTAGCCACTGCCGATGATTTTATTCGCGTAGCTAATCAGTTACGTGGTTTGGCTCAAACCGATTTTCCTGATTATACGCCTGAGCAGCAAGCTCATTTTCTCATTCGCCTGTTATTTTGCCTTTTTGCGGAAAATATCGGTTTATTGCCTAAACGGTTATTCAGCGAATGGGCCGCGTTGCCTGCGGATACGAGTCATAATATCCAAGAATTGCTGATGATGTTGCAACAATTGTTTGGTAAAATGCGAGTGGGCGGTTGGTTTGGCTTTAATAAAATTTTACATTTTAATGGCGGTTTGTTTGATGATGATAGCGTGCCGCCGCTATTGACGGGCGAGATTATGGCGAGTTTGCGCCAAGCCTGCCGTCAGGATTGGTCACAATTAGAGCCGTCTATTTTTGGGACGCTGTTTGAACGGGTCTTAAATGAAGCGAAACGGAAACAGCTTGGCGCACATTATACTCGCAAAGAGGATATTATGTTAATTGTTGGCCCGATTCTTATGAAACCTTTGCGTGATGAATGGCAACAATTACGAATTGAGGCGCAATTTGCCTTGAAGCAAGGGGAAAATGGGCGATTTTTCCCTAAATTGCAACAATTTGCTCAGAAAATCGCGGCCATGAGGGTGCTTGACCCCGCCTGTGGCAGTGGTAATTTTTTGTATGTTGCCTTACGAGAATTGTTAGATTTGCAAAAGGAAGTGATTTTATTTGCCCAGCGACATGAGTTGGGAAACATCCCCTTAACCGTTGACCCCGCGCAAATTTACGGCTTGGAGGTGGAGGTGTATGCCCATGAATTGGCGCAGGTGACGGTGTGGATTGGTTACATTCAATGGCGATTTGAAAATGGCTTTGAGAATTTGGGTGAGCCGATTTTGCGCGCCTTACATAATATTGAGCGTCACGATGCCATTTTGGGATATGATGAGCAGGGGCAACCCTTTGAACCCGTTTGGCCTGTGGCAGAAGTTATTATTGGTAATCCACCATTTTTGGGTGGTAGTAAGATTCGGGGAGAGTTAGGAGATAGTTATACTAATGCTTTATTTAATTTGTATGCTGACCGTTTACCTGCTTGTGATTTAGTATGTTATTGGTTTGAAAAGGCGCGGGCAATGATTGCTACCCAACAAACTTTACGGGTGGGGTTATTGACAACACAAGGGATTCGGGGTGGGGCAAATCGGGAAGTGCTGAAACGGATAAAAGAAACAGGTGATATTTTTTGGGCCTGGGCAGATAAAACATGGCCTGAATCAAGTGGGGTAATGGTGCATGTTTCAATGGTGGGCTTTGATGATGGCACTACTTCCTGGCATGAACTAAATGGTAAGAAGGTTAAACGTATTCATGCCGATTTGACCTCACAGGCGAATTTAACGGAAGTACAACGACTAACGGAAAATAAAAATCTGTCTTTTATGGGAACATATAAAATTGGGTCGTTTGATATTCCTGCTACAATAGCTCAAAATTTGTTAGCAATGCCAAATGATTCAGGTTTAAATAACCATGATGTGGTACGTCCCTGGGTTAATGGTTTAGATATAGCAAAACGGTCGCGCCAAATGTGGATAATTGATTTTGGGGCAAGGTCAGAAACCGAAGCCGCGCAATATCAAGCCCCATTTGATTATGTTAAGAAAATTGTTAAACCTGAACGTGACTTAAATAACCGCAAGCGTCGCCGCGAATATTGGTGGCAACATGGCGAAACTTCACCTGGTTTGTATCAGGCTATTAATCAACTTGACCGTTTCATTTGTACTATTGGCGTTTCTAAACATCGCTTATTTGTGTGGTTAAAATTACCCATTATTCCAGACCATGCTTTAGTGGTGATTGCTCGTCAAGATGATTATGCTTTCGGCGTATTACATTCTAAAGCCCATGAACTATGGGCGCGGCGGACGGGGACGCAATTGCGGGACGCGGTGAGTGGTTTTCGTTATACGCCGACCAGTACCTTTGAAA
>JAIFLK010000325.1:12818-14159 GCA_020049115.1 Chloroflexota bacterium
AGTGGTTTTCGTTATACGCCGACCAGTACCTTTGAAACATTTCCTTTTCCTTACCCACTTGGCAGCGAACCAATGGACAGCCCAATCGTGCAGCAGATTGGCGATTGGGCGCGCCGTTTGGTGGCCTTTCGTGACGATTGGCTGAATCCGTCAGAGGTGGGCGAGGCGATTTTGCAGAAACGTACCTTAACTAATTTATATAATGCGTTGGAATATTATCAACAAGAGGTCAAACCCAAACACCATGACCCGAAACGGTGGCTGAGTGAAATTGGTCATTTGTTACAATTGGGGCGGGTGCGGGCGGAAACGGTGATTACGTTGGAGGAGATTGAACAATTGGCTTATCTGCATCAACAGTTAGACCAAGCGGTGTTCGCGGCCTACGGTTGGCCTGCGGACATGGATGAGGAGGAAATTTTGGGGCGATTGTTAGAGTTAAATGAGGCGCGGGGCGCGTAGTTTTTGGTTATATTTGTATTTGTATAAAATGAACATAATGGTTATCAAACTCATCCCAGGCTAACATGAACTCCGCTGAGGAAACACGCTGTGGGGCTTGGGGAAAGGCAGGGTCATTCAGTAATAAAAAATTTCCTTCATAACCTGTTATAACTACGGCATGTTGAGTATCACTATGCCAATAATGTAATTCTCCTGTGCGTACAAACACAATAGGCGGAATATTACGGTTAAGTGATTTATAAAGGTCGGGTAAATCACCTGTCATAATATTAACCTGAACCCCATATTGGGTTAATCGTTTTAGTCGTGAAAATGGAACACCTGCTTTAGTTAATTCAAATAAGCGATTGAGTTGAGTTTGGCTATAGTTTAAGCCTAAATAGTTTAAAACCATTTGGCTACAGGCAGCTAAACAACCACTTGGCATCTCTTGGGGATAATGTTTAACAGGTAATTGAGGCATAAGTTTGAGTAACCAAGTCGTTGTAAACGGATATATCTGTTAAAACTTCGCCGCTAAAAACATCTACTTCAATTTGACCTAGTGGTTTAGCGACCTTTTCAGCAGGTAAAACAACTTTCATCAACCAACACAATTGCCGTTGTTGATTGATGATTAATTGGGGTTTTTCGGCGCGTAATAAATTGCCAATGTTAGTTAATAACCAGACATTGGCTTGTTTACGGGCTTTTTCCGCCGAAATAATGGCTGGTTGAATTTGTACCGTAAAGAGTTGCTCTTGAGTTTCTATTTTCATAAAGTGACCTTTTTTAATACCCCGTCCAACCCGTATTGCCGATGTATTCATCGCGGGTAATTTTGCCATTCGTAATCTCGACCACGCGGGGAACGCGCTTGGCGAGTTCCTTATCATG
>JAIFLK010000340.1 GCA_020049115.1 Chloroflexota bacterium
AAACAAAAAAGGGTTAAATCTTAATTTTGGTAATTGGTTAGTATTTAGATATAGTCGTAAAGTTAAAAAATATAAAAACCTTATGGCACTAATAACTTCTGAAGTAGATTTTAGTGAGGAGTTGATAACAGGAGGCTGTTTTTCACAAGCTAACGATGAACCTCAAATATGTTTATTTGAAATACCAACTGACCAAATCAGGTTTATGGATGAAAAACTCCAACAGGCTTACCTAACCACTTTTCAATACATTTCACAACGGTTTAAGAATTGGAAAGGTACGCCTTATCGTAGCTCACATTATCCCCAAATTGCTGAGGCCGTATTTGACTTAAATAAACGAAAATATCTGCTTGATAACGGCCTAACTGATGATGAAATACTAGAATCGGCGATTGAAATGGAAACCATGCCCACGAATCCCACCTACCCCCTCGACCAACTCCTCGCCGAAACCCACCAAGACCGCGACACCGTAGAACTATGGCTACGCGCACTAGAGCGCAAAAAACAAATTATCCTCTATGGGCCGCCAGGGACGGGCAAAACTTTTTTGGCGCAGAAATTGGCGCAATATCTCATTGGCGGTAGCGCAGGCCACATGGAGTTGGTGCAATTTCACCCCGCCTATTCGTATGAGGATTTTATGCAGGGGTTACGTCCCCAGGTGAATGAGGAGGGGCAATTAACGTATAGGTTACAGTCAGGCCAATTTATGACATTTTGTGAACAGGCGCGGCAATCGCCAGACTCGCCCCATGTTATGATTATTGACGAAATCAACCGTGCCAATCTAGCCCAAGTGTTTGGCGAGTTGATGTATCTGTTAGAATATCGTAATGAATCCATTCCGTTGGCGGCAGGCGGCGCGCCGTTTAACATTCCTAACAATGTCCGCATTATCGGCACGATGAACACGGCTGACCGTTCCATTGCCCTAGTTGACCATGCCCTGCGGCGGCGATTTGCCTTCATTCATGTGCCACCCGACATGGCAGTGTTACGCCGTTATCATACCGAAAGAGGCCACCATGTTGATGACTTCATTAAACTGTTAGAACGACTCAACCACGCCATTGCTGACCCACATTATGAGGTCGGTCATTCTTTTTTTATGACGGAAAATTTAGCTAACGATTTAGCCGACATTTGGCAACTAGAAATTGAACCTTATTTAGAGGAACTGTTCTTTAATCGCCTTGACCATGTAAAAGATTTTCGTTGGGCAAAGGTTAAAGAAAAATTAGGACGCGGATAAACATGGATTTGGAATACTCAGTATCAGTATATCAAGATTTGGGTTCAACAACTAAATCACCCTCACCCCCCGCCCCTCTCCCAAAGGGCGAGGGGAGACAAGATACTCCCTCTCCCAATGGGAGAGGGCTGGGGTGAGGGTGTAAAATTTTGGAATACTCAGTATATCAAGATTTGTAGGGGCGTACCCTTGTGGTCGCCCTGGTGGGTAGGGACAAGCCCTACCCCTACGACAAAATCTTGAAATACTGATACTAGCCTTTATAAGGTTTGAAACCTTATAAAGGCTAAAATCCAAAATTCGCGCCAATCCACGCTTATCCGCCTCCAAATGCCTTTGTCTAACCCGACTATCATTCATCTAACAGAATATAAATCTACTTTCATGCCCGCCTCGGCTCTAACCTCAGAGTTAGGTGAACGGTTATGGCGTGAATATGGTCAACAAATTAAAGTTGAGTTTCCCTCGCCCAAAACCAGTAATAACTGGCAACTGACCAATCAAGGGTATGTCGGCTATATTCCCCTCACCGAGAGCCACCATTTTCGGTTAGAGTCCAAAGTTCCCCTACAAAATTTATTTGGCATGTTGGAATATGCCTTTGACCTGAAAAGTTTCCGCTTTTTAGATGGCCTCATGACCAGCCAAGATTTGCCTGAATTTTATGAACGCCTCGCCCTGAAATTAACTGACGGTATATTAAATCGAGCGCGGCAGGGGTTATATCGCGCCTATTTGCCCCACCAGGCCAACCTTACGGCCATGCGCGGACGGCTAGATATAGCGCAACTCAGCCGACAAATAGGCCAAGTCACCTTACCATGTCATTACGATGAGCAAACTGCCGACCTACCTGATAATCAAATTTTGCTCTGGACACTCCACCAAATTTTGCGCCAGCGCATGTCCCAAAATCCAACCCTCACCCGCGCCTATCGCGCCCTCAGTGGCACGGTGACGCTCATACCCCACACGGCTAAGGATTGTGAAGGGGGTAGATATAGCCGTCTGAATGAAGATTACCGTCCGCTTCATGCCCTGTGCCGCTTCTTTTTGGCCTCTAGTGGCCCCCAGGTGGCGGCGGGGACACACACTATGTTACCTTTTTTGGTAAACATGAGCCAACTTTATGAACGATTTGTCGCGGCCTGGCTAAAAGAACATTTACCCCCGCAATGGCAACTTAAAATGCAAGAACGGGTTAATTTACACAAAAGTCATTTTGAGATAGATTTGGTTTTATCTGACCGCCATACGGGGCAAACGTTATGCGTTTTGGATACTAAATATAAAGAAGAGGTCAATAATCCCGATATATTTCAAATTACCGCGTATGCCACTGCCAAACATTGCACTCAAGCGGTTTTAATTTATCCCCAAAACATCTCCTTACCGCAACAACCCATTGGTCAAGATGTACAAATTCATTACCTCACCTTTGACCTAAATCAACGCCTAGACCAAAGTGGCGAACAATTTTGGCAATCATTGGAAAATATAATAAATCCATCTCCCTTTTTTTAACGCACCTACGCCCCAAAAACCTTCCCCTAAAAATTTTGGTTCTTTGAGGTATTGTGTGGTTGAGGTGAGGAGTGACACACGCCCTCGTGCTAACTGTGACACACGAGGGCGTGCTAACTCCACATGACCACACTAAACCTCAGAGAACCAAAATTTAGAGCTGTAAATAAACCGTAGTCCGCCGCTTTAATTATGATGGGCTATTTTTTACGCTAATTATGCACCACTTCTGCACAACTTATCCACATTTAGGTGGTATATTACATAGTATAAGTAAATATCACCCCCAATATCACCCTTCGGTACTACTGTAGGGGGATTTATTTGGCACTATTATTCTTATAATAGTCGTATTGTATATTAGACATTATATCGATTTAATGATTTTCGTAGGGGCAGGGCTTGTCCCTGCCCACAATGGGGGCAAGCACAAGGCATTGCCCCTACAAAATATCAACGATTTTTTAATCGGTATAAACTCTATTTAGTGCAAAGACGCATTATTATAAGTTAATAAAATATGCTACACTCTATTAAACCCGTAGATAACTGAAATGTCAATCCCGTTACTCGTCAATTCACCTTTAGCAAACCCTTACCTTATTACACAGGAGTAAAAAAATGAACCCACGTTGGATACCCTTCACCTTATTACTAAGTTGGCTTTGGCTCATATCCGCCACCATCAACCCCATTTTAGCCGAGTCGGGCGATGAACAGCCCTACCTATCTGGCATGATGATTAAGAATAATAGCCAAATTCAAGCCCCTATCAGTGCCACGATTACCTTTTTACCTGCCGCCCAGGTCATGCACCAACCCACCCAACTGTCACTTCAAAACCCCACCTCAGGGACGATTCATTATACGACCAATGGCTCATTACCTAATATAAATAGCCAGCCTTATAGTGGCACCCTCTCCCTGAGTCAAACTACTATCATTCGCGCCCAACTGTTTGACGCGGCAGGCAACCCCATGAGTGGCGTACAAACTCAATCTTACATTATGGCTAATTACACCCAAACTATTCCCATCATATCATTGGTGACAGATTGGGAATATTTCAACGCATTACACAATAATCCCGATAAACGCGGCGCGGAATGGGAACGCCCCCTTAATATCGAATATTTTGAGCCTGGTGGGAAAGCAGGTTTTAATATTGCGGGTGGCATGAGAATCCATGGTGGTTTTTCACGCTTATATAACATCAAAAAATCCTATCGACTTTATTTTCGTAAGGATTATAGCGGCGAACCAGGTAAATTGAACTACCCCGTATTTACCGATTCTGTCGTGACACAGTTTGATAAATTGGTCTTGCGGTCAGGCTTTCAGGACTCCTTTACCCATCGTAACATTCCTGAGCGAGCGGACACGAATTTAACCGCCAAATATATTGGCGACCAGGTAACGCGCAATCTTCACCGTAATATGGGGCAACCCATTGTGCATGGGAAATGGGTGTTGGTTTACCTTAATGGTGAGTTTTGGGGCTTATATAACTTGACCGAGCATATTGACCAGCAATTTTTTGAAAGCTATGCTGCCCAGGGTTCGCAATGGGACGTAATTGTTAAGGAAAATGGCTGGGATGCAGAGGGAATTTGGTTTAATAAAGAAGAAGCCCGCGATGGCGATTATGGCCCCTGGTTGGAAAATCAGGCTTGGGTGGGCAGCACTAATTTCACCCAACCCGAGAATATTGGCGTGCTAAAATGGCGCGTGGACATGGAAAATGTCTATGCTTACATGTTCTTAGAAGCCTACGTGCAGAATTATGACTGGCCTGAAGCCAATTGGATGGTTTACCGTCGAAGTGACCCTGGGGCAATAGGGAATGAAGCGAAATGGCGCATGATAGTTTGGGACGCGGAATATAGCTTTGGCGGTGGTAGCAAAGGCTTCAAAACCGACATGAACACGCTGGAACGAGTTTATGGCCCGCATGATAGCATCACCCGTATTTTGGAAAAGCCCTTTATTGGCAACTGTGCCTTGAAACATGAATTTGTTAATCGGGCGCGGGAATATTTGGGCGTGGAAAATTTGCAAAATAAACCCCTTGACCAAATCGGCCAGCTTTCTAAAGCTAACGTGAAGGCCGAAATTATGGCTCAAGCCAATATTGTACGCCCCTTCATTCAAATGGAAGCTAATCGTTGGGCCCCCGACATGGGCGTAGCCTCCTTTGACCTAAACATTCAACGGGCCTTGCAATTTGCCGAGGAACGCCAAGACGTAATTTTACACCATTTAGACATTCTCCGTTACCAGACATTTACGGAATGTAAATAGAGAGACAAGACGAGATGAACAAAATTAACAGGATTTTCCAACTTAAAAAATAATCCTGTTAATTTTGTTCATCCTGTCTAAATTCAAATGCGTTACCGTAAATATACCTTAATTTTATTCGGTTTGGTTACTTGTTCTTTGCTAGGATTTAGTGGCAGTTTGGTGCTACGCCAAACCCTTAGCCCTAGCCCGTTGATTATTACCGAATTTTTAGCAGGCAATAGTAATAACTTGCTAGACGAAGATGGCGAACAAAGTGATTGGCTAGAAATTTATAATCGCAGCGACCACCCCCTTAACCTCGCAGGTTGGGCTTTAACCAATAACTTGGCTGACCCCGAAAAATGGGCGTTTCCTAACCGTACCTTGAACAGCCATGACTACTTGGTTATCTTTGCTTCGGGCAAAAATCGCCGCGCCGAGACGGGCAAATTACATACTAATTTCAAATTAAATCAAAATGGCGAATTTATCGCGCTTTATAATTTACTTGAGGGGCGTTTCATGGACATCATGCCCACCCAACAAACTCGCCAATTTGAGAATGTCTCATTTGGGCGACAAGAAGGAGCAGAAATATATGGTTATCTCCCCGCGCCGTCGCCTGGCGCGCCCAATAATAACCATTTTGTAGGGCAAGAGGTGGTCTTAAATAACTCAACTGAAAATATTACCCAGAGCAATCCTGCCCCAATAGCTACGGTTAGTTTGCCTGTTTATCAACCCAATTTAACTCCCACATTACAATTTAGTGAGATTATGTATAATCCCATCGGAGGTGATGATTACGAGTTTATTGAGTTACAAAATGTCAGCCCACAACCTCTTAACCTCGGCATGGCGACCTTTGAGGGCGTTGATTTTACCTTTCCCTTTAACACGCCTCCCTTAACCGTCGGCGCAAAAATTGTGTTAGTGCGTAATAAAACTAGCTTTAGCCAACGTTATCCGAACACCCCTATCCAGGGCGTTTATGAAGGGCAACTCTCTAATCAAGGCGAAACCTTAACCCTACGCGACCTAGATAAAAATATCTTAATCAAACTGCAATATGCAGATAATGCGGGCTGGCCTATTAGCCCCGATGGTTTGGGCGATTCCCTGGAATTAATCAACCTAACCGCAAACCCTAATAATCCGCAAAACTGGCACGCCAGCCCCAATATTTATGGTTCACCAGGGCAATAATCTGTAAGAAAATAGGATGAATTGAGTAGCTAAAAATTTACTCAATTCATCCGTACCCATGTTCGCAACAAGTAAATTTAATGGTATAATGAAGCTCTTATCAAAATAACCAGGAGTATAGGCCAATTTTTTGGCCTATACTCCTATCCATTTATGTAATAGGAGCTATGTTATGAACCCCATTTTTTTACTTTTCAGCCTAAAAGGATTATTAGCCGGCATTTACATTAAATTTTATAACTCTTTACCTATTCTCATAGGTACTTCAGTTATTTCTGTTAGTGCCACCTACATGGTGATGAAATCGCATATCAATCCCTCCACAGGTCATTCCTTCAACCCCTGGAAAAAATCCCCGCCCGCGTTCTTAAATGAACCCCTACGATAATTTGGGTTCTTTATGAGATTTCTCACCCCTCGCCTCACCCTCACGCTATTTTTATCTCTATACGCAATCCTCGCCCTCGCCCATGCCATGCTCGCCCCCCTCACCACGGGGCCAGATGAACTTGCCCATTACGAATATGTCAATTTCATCGCCACGCATGGTCGCCTGCCCCTCACCCTAGCCGAGCGCGCCCAAGCCAGCTATAAATCTGACCAGCCGCCCCTCTTTCACCTGCTCGCGGCCATCCCCGCCTCATGGGTCGAGGTTAGCGGCCCGCCCCTGCTCAAACGCGCCACTGACCACCCCCACCGCCAATTGATTGAGCGCGCCCGTCACGCCTGGGGGCTATACAATACGGAAGATGAACGTTGGCCGTATCATGGCGAAGTCTTACGCTGGCAAGTCGGGCGATGGGTCGCCATTAGCTTTAGCCTGGCCGCGCTCATCATCACCTTTTTCATGGCACGCGCCATCTTGCTTAATGAATGGCTCGCCCTCGCCGTCACCGCCACTGTTGGCCTCATTCCCCGCTTCATCTTAACAGGCTCAATGCTCAATTACGAAGCCTTAACCACCTGCATGGCGACTCTCGCCTGGTGGCAAATTTGGCGTGTTAGTCAGTCAAGCGGTCAGCCGTCAGCCAGTCAGCTAGTCAGTCAGAATCGGGGGATTTTTTTACTCCCTCGCCCTATGGGAGAGGGTTGGGGTGAGGGAATGGTGGGTCTATTTATTGGCTTAACGATTATTACCAAACTCAGCGCGCTCATTTTGCCGTTAGAAGTCGTTATCGCCTACGCCGTAATAGCCCGTCATCACGGCGGGACATGGCAACAATTCCTCACAAATTTAACCATAACCGCCCTCGCTTGCGGCCTGGTGATAAGCCTGTGGTTCGGCTTCGTCTTTTACCAATTTAACACCATCACCCAAGACGGCTGGTGGACGGGTTCACTTCGTCCCCTCATTGCCGCCGATGGCAGCGACACCACCACCAATCGTTTATTAAATTTTCTTACAGGCGGCGAGGCAGGTTCACCTGAAAGCGGCGATAACCGCGAGTCGGGTTCATTAATCACCTGGCTGATAACCTTCTTCCGCACCTTTTGGGTCGTGGGCATTGAAGGGCAACAGCCGCTTGTCCCCCTTGCGCCCTTCATTATGATGGGGGTCAGTCTAGCTGCCATGTATGGCCTCACGCAGCTTTATCGCCACCAACCCGCCCACCGCCTCACCTTACAACTTATTACCCTCCATGTCACCTTACCGATTATTCTGCCTCTTATCCGCTTCACCATCAACGGCAGCCTTGCCGACACCGCGCAAGGTCGCCACCTCCTCTTCCTCGCCGCGCCCGCCTTCGCCCTCCTCCTCATCTGGGGCTTGAGCGATTTATTGATTCTCGCTCATTTTGGAGTGCAACGCTTTAGCTTTGCCCCCCCCACAGTGAGCAAAGCTAAAGCGTTGCACTCCTCTTTGCCAGAGCATCATTTACTCATTACTCATTATTCATTATTCATTGTCCCTACCTTTCTTAGCCTTTGGACTCTCACTCAACTTTACACGATGACATGGGCTTACAATCCCCCTCTGCCCGTCAGCGTCAATCCCATGCCAATTGCCCACCCCTTGGAAAAGCCCTTCAATGACGCAATCAAATTGTTAGGCTACGACTATCAACTCACCCCTGACCAACTCCAAATCGACCTCATCTGGCAAACCACTGCCCTCAGCCCCCAAGATTACTTAACGGAAGTTAATTTGTTAAACTCGCAAGGCCACCTCATGGCGCAATGGCTCGGCTATCCGACCAACGGGCGTTATCCCATGCGCGCTTGGGATAAAGGCGATTTTATTCGTGACACTGCCTGGCTACCCCTCGCGGGGCTACCCTCAGGTGACTATCACCTTACGCTCAATTTACGCCCCCTGAGCCAAACCGCACCCCTTTTAGCCCAACCACTTATCTTAACTCAACTTAATCTCACCCCGCCCCCCGCCCCCACCATGCCGCAACTATCACAACATGGCACCTCCGCCACCCTTCATGACCGCGAAAGTTTCCTCATCACCATGCCCACTGACCAACCCGTCAGCCTCATAATGGCTAATCAAACCTTCACCATGCCCCTCAGTCATATTGGTTATCATTGGCTATTTATGGTTGCCCCTGATTGGCCGAGTGGTCAATATAGCGTGGTGGGAACAAACCTCACCTTTGAGGTTAAAAACAGCTGGCCGCGCCAATTCACTGCCCCGCCCATGAGCTATCGCGTCGAGGCCAACTTTGCCAACCAAATCAAACTGCTCGGCTATGAACTGCCTAGCCGCCGCGCCGCGCCAGGCGAGGCCATTCCCCTAACGCTCTATTGGCAAAGTTTAGCTTGGCTAGACCATGACTATACGATATTCGTTAAACCCATAGCCACCACCAACCAAACCGCTTATGGTGGGCGCGACCGCCTGCCGCGTGAGGGTTATCGCACCCTGTATTGGACTCCGAATGAAATTATCAGCGACCCGTTAGCCGTGCCGATTGATATTGATGCGCCCAATGGCTTATATACCCTCCATGTGGGTCTTTATAATGAAGTGAACGGACAGCCGAGTTATCTCCCCTTAATGCAAGATAATCAACCGCAAGCAGCCACAAGTATTACGATTGGCCCCATCAAAATTGGCGCGACTCCGCCTGATTTCACCCTCACCACCGCCCAACCGCAATATCCCTTAAGTCAACCCTTTGGCGACACCCCTAACCTGACGCTGTTAGGTTACGATTTGCGCCAAAATTCATCAACCGTAACCCTGCGCCTCTATTGGCAATGCGAATCTCCATTGCCGTTAGATTACACCATTTTCGTTCATGTTCGTAATAATGAGAACAAGACGGTTGCCCAACAAGACCAACCACCTACCTATCCCACGAGTTTATGGGATAAAGGCGAAATTATCGCCACAGACATAACATTAACCTTACCCACCGATTTAGCCCCTGCGAATTACCAAATCGTCATGGGTCTGTATGATTTCAACACAGGCCAACGCCTCACCGTACCAAATCAGCCCGATAATAGCCTCAGTTTGCCGACAACAATTGAGATGAACAAAGATTAAGAATGATAGAAGTTTGCTTAACGAGTCCGCTAAGAATTGCGAAAGACTATAAAAACAGGTTATAATAAGCGCATCAAATTTATCGAGGAACTATGAAAAAATATAGTAAGATTGCGTTAGTTGTGATATTAGTTTTAGGGGGCATGATGTATGGGGTTTATCGTTACGTTTTTCCCCAAACTGACCTTGAATCGGTAATGTTACTGCCTGTTTTTGTAAAATTTGACCCAGTAATCAACCCTGACATGGTTTCGCCTGAACAAGCGACCTGGCTCAAAGCTGACGATTTGGTGTTGGGCGTGGAGCAGAATGGCGATGCCCATGCCTATCCCTTAGTGCAAGTTCAATACCACCATACGGTTAATGACATGGTGGGAGGTGAACCATATCTCGGCACTTACTGAAGCGTTTGCTCTAGTGGGATTGGGTTCAATCCCGTCATTAGTGGGACACGGTATACCTTTGAGGCGATTGGGGTTGGTAACGGAGTCGCTATCATGAAAGATTATGAAACAGGTTCGGTGTGGGGGCAATATGATGGTATCGCCATCGGTGGCCCCGCGGCTGAACAAAAATTACGCATGGACATAATTCCCACCATTCAAACAACGTGGGCGAATTGGTTAAAAATCTACCCTCAGACCAAAGTTTTACCGTGGTATAAGCAATATGAAGCCGAGTATAGTGATGTTAATTATCTGAGCAAGGTTGGGGTAAAACTTTATCCCACTGGTTTTGAAAGCACCATCCGTAATCGCCAAGATACCCGTTTAGCTGAAAACGAGTTGGTGGTTGGAGTCAATGTCGGCGAAACGTTTCGGGCTTATCCGTTGGCTGACATTACGGCGGGGCTAACCGTCCTACCCGATACCCTCGACGGGCAGGAAATAGTGTTATTTATTGACCCCAAAACCACTTATGGCGCGGCCTATCAGCCCATGATAAATAACGAAAAGCTGACTTTTACCGTTAAAGAGGGAGTCATTACCGATAATCAAGGCAACACCTGGAATTTGAATGGGCAAGCCATCAGCGGCAAACTACAGGGGGAGAAATTACCCTTTGTAACTTCGTTTATTACCGAATGGTACGGTTGGACGGCCTATCACCCGCAAACCACCATTTATGGACGCAAGTAGCCCGATAATTTGCCATTCTACCAAACTCATCTATAATTCGACCTTAGTCACCGCCAGTTCTGAGGATTTTATGCTTGGTCACAACCTTACGACAAATCTATCTGTCAGCCACCTAATGAACTGTATGGCTTGTTTAAGCTGTTGTAATCTTAAGCACTCGTCAGGCTGTGAGCGTTGACCGTAATTAATCAACGAGACCAAAAGTAGTCAACCAAACCTGTCGAGTCACCTTGACAGGTTTTTTTATTGATAAGCGTTCAGCAAGTCAGCATTTAGCACGTCAGCTTTTTATGAACATTACCCCAAATAAACTATTTTTGTGTAAGGTTTATTTTTTAGTTGACTCGCTAACAAGCTGAATACTGACAGGCTGAACGCTTATTTTTATTGTTTAATTCACGGAGATAATTTCATGTCAGACCAGAAACGTCAATTGGGTTTCACCACCCGCCAACTCCATGCGGGTCAACAACCCGACCCCACCACTGGCTCACGCGCCGTACCGATTTATCAAACAACTTCTTACGTCTTCAAAGACACCGAACACGCGGCGCGGCTGTTCGCCCTGCAAGAATTTGGCAATATTTACACTCGCATTATGAACCCGACCACCGATGTCTTTGAACAACGCCTGGCCGATTTAGAAGGTGGAGTCGGCGCATTGGCCGCGAGTTCAGGCCATGCCGCCCAAACGATGGCAATTTTAACCCTCTGTGGCGCAGGCGACCATATTGTGTCCGCCTCGACGTTATATGGCGGAACATATAACCAATTTAATTACACCTTCCCCCGTCTCGGCATTGAAGTGACCTTTGTTGACCCAAGCGACCCCGACAACTTCCGTAAGGCCATTCGCCCCAACACCAAAATTCTCTATGGTGAAACGTTAGGTAATCCACGTATCAATGTATTTCCTTTTGAGGCTGTTGCTTCCATTGCCCAAGAGTACAAAATTCCCTTAATGATTGATAACACCTTTGCCACGCCCTATCTCTGCCGTCCGTTTGAGTGGGGCGCGAATATCGTGGTTCACTCCACCACCAAATTTATCGGCGGACATGGCACTTCCATTGGTGGCATGATTGTGGACGCGGGTAATTTTGATTGGCGCGGCAGTGGTCGTTTTGCCAATTTCACTGAGCCAGACGGCAGTTATCATGGCTTGGTTTATGCCGATTTGGGCGCGCCCGCCTTCATTTTGAAAGCCCGTGTCCAAACCTTACGGGATATTGGCGCGAGCCAAACGCCCATGAATTCTTGGTTATTCTTACAAGGGCTAGAAACCCTCAGCCTTCGCATGGAACGCCAAGTGCAAAACGCCCAAGCAGTGGCGGAGTTCCTAGAGAGCCATGAAAAAGTCAGTTGGGTCACCTATCCTGGCCTCGCTAGTCATCTTGACCATGCCCTCGGCAAGAAATATCTGCCCAAAGGCGCGGGCGCAATTTTAGGCTTTGGCATTCAAGGTGGCATTGAGGCGGGTCGTAAATTTATTAACAGTCTGCAACTATTCAGCCACTTAGCCAACGTGGGTGATGCCAAGAGTCTCGCCATTCACCCCGCCAGCACCACCCATAGCCAGCTTACGGAAGCTGAACAAAATAGTGCGGGTGTCTCCCCTGATTTCATTCGCCTCAGTATCGGCTTTGAAGACATTGCCGATATTCTCTATGATTTAGACCAAGCGTTAAAGAGCTAGTCAGCGAGTCAGCTAGTCAGCGCGTCAGCTAGTGTCCTGTCAAGTGTGATTTGTTTAGTCATCAGGTGACTTGAAGTCACCTGATGACTAACACCATTCCATTAATTCACGCTTGACGAG
>JAIFLK010000115.1 GCA_020049115.1 Chloroflexota bacterium
GTCACTTGGTGGTTGGCTCTCGCTTTGATTGGCCTATTAACGTTGCCCTTAACCTTCGGCCTATTTTACCAGCTACCCGACAGGGGTTACGCCCTCAGCCGCAGTTTAGGGCTATTATTGGTCAGCTATTTTGTCTGGTTCAATAGCAGTTGGGGCTTATTTCAAAATCGTTTCAGTACCATCATTATAGGGCTAATTTTGCTAACAATCATCAATGCATGGTTCGCCCGTCGCTACCAGGCCGAGTTACGCCGCTTTTTTAGCGAGCAACGCACCGCCATTTTCATGGTAGAGGGAGTTTTTCTGGCAATTTATGGCTTCTTCATATTTCTCCGCCTCCGCAACCCCGACCTGTGGCAGCCCTGGCTCGGTGGTGAGAAAATGTTAGAAATCGGCTTCCTCAGTGCCATTGTTAAAAGTGCGACCATGCCCCCGTATGACCCCTTCTTCGCGGGCGGAATTATCAACTATTACTATTATGGCCTCTTTATCGTCAACATTCTCATCAAATTAACGGGCATCGAACCCACCATTGCCTTTAATCTCGCGGTGCCGTCATTGGCCGCGCTCACCGCCATCAGCGTCTTTAGCCTAGCCCGTAACCTTTCGCCACAAAGTATCAAATCAAACCAAACCATCTTATCAGGCTTATTGGCCGTTATTTTTGTTATTTTCATGGGCAACATCGAAGGCGGCATGCAATTCTTACGTAATCTCGGCCAAGTCGCCACCCTCAAAGTGGAATCCACTGTGCCAGGCCTTGCCACCATCGCCCTAGCCGCCGACGGCTTGCGCCAAGTGTGGTCTGGGGCAAGCCTTAACACGTATAACTTTTGGGACCCGACCCGCGTTATCCCCGAAACGATTAACGAATTTCCCTATTTCAGCTTCCTCTTTGCCGACCTACACCCCCACATGATTGGCATACCTTTCACCGTGCTATTTCTCAGCCTGGCTTACAATTGGTTTAACAGCGAACGCGAAGAAACGAAAATGGAACGCGAAGATGCGAAAGTAAGCGAAATGCCCGAAGAAACGGCTGAACGCGAAAATACGGAAGCAAGCGAAACAAGTGAACACGAAGAAACAAAAATAAGCGAAGAATCACCTTCGCGCCCCTTCGCCTTCCTTCGCCCTTTCGCGTCCTCATTTCGCGCCCTTTCGCCCCATTTCGTTTTTTCGCGTTCGCGTTTCTTCGCGTTACCGTTTGTGTTAGGTGCGTTAGCCGTCATCAACACCTGGGATTTGCCCACCTATTTGGGGGTCATGGTCGCGGCCTTCATGTTAAATCAATATCGGCAAACGGAAGGCGAATTGACCAAAGGGCAAACCCTGCGCCTGTTCATCAATGGCGCGGCCTTTGGCCTAGCAATTCTCGTAACAACTTACGTAATGTATTGGCCGTTCTTCGCCCATTATCAAGCCCTAGATGTCGGCCTCGGCTTGGTTCACACCCAAACGCCACTCGACGCGCACCTGAAAATTTGGGGCTTTTTCATCTTCATCATTATATCATGGCTCGTCATCTCACTCATTCACCCCACCACCCGCCATAGTTTCCTCCGCGCCGTCAGCTTAGGGCTACGCCGTTGGAACGTTGCGCCCCATCTCTACGAAATTTATCAACGCCTCGTCACCCGCGCCATGCCACTTTATCAACTAGGGCTATCTAGCCTCGGCCTTGTTGCCCTCTTTATGGTAATGTTATACGGTCTTGGCTACCGCGTCCCCGCTTATTTACTGCCCCTGCTCCTCTTAGCCATCATCTTACTTTTTCGCCGCGAACTCTCGCCCAAAATGGCCTATTTGGGCATTCTCTTTTTTACTGGCTTACTCGTTTTGTTAGGCGTAGAGATTTTCTTCCTGCGAGATTTTCTCGGTGGTGGCGATTATTATCGCATGAACACCCTGTTCAAATTCTTCACCCAAGTTTGGGTTATGTTTGGGATTGCGGCTGCCATTATTTTCCCGCAACTCTGGAATCGCAGCAGCCATTGGCATTGGACATGGCAACTTTTATGGCGCATAGCATGTTTCACCTTATTACTAACATGCCTCATCTACCCCACCCTAGCCACGCAAACCCGCCTGAATGACCGCTTCCCTGGCGAGCGTCCTAAAATGGACACATTGGACGGGCTGGCCTATATGACCGTCGGGCAATTTGAATGGCCTGCGGGCAACCCCATTCAATTGAAATATGATTATCAGGCCATTCATTGGCTGCAAGAAAATGTAATAGGCACGCCGATTATTGCGGAAGCTAAAGTGGGTTATTATCGTGAGGGTGGCATGCGAGTGGCTGCCTATACGGGTTTGCCCTCCATTCTCGGCGGGCTGCATCAGGGCGAACAGCGTTATGCTTCGCAAGTTGGGGCGCGGGATATGCCCGTCAATGAGTTTTGGTCAAACCCTGACCCTAACCGCACCCTAGAACTCATGCAGCAACTTAACATTGATTACGTTTACATTGGACAAGTGGAGCGCGCCACGCATGGGGCGCAAATTCAACAAAAATTCGACCAACTCATTGAGCAAGGCGCGCTAGAATTGGTCTTTGAGAATGAGCAAACGCGGATTTATACGCGGAAGGGGTAGGCAAGGACTTGGTTTTTAGTGGGCGGTGTGGCATAATTTAAGCATTAGATGAAAACACTACAAGAATTTACGCAACAAATTACCCGAATTGATTTGTTTTTAATTCGTAAAATTTGTGTAATTCGTTGCAAAAGCAGTTGTATTCACTAATAGTCATTAGAGATGAATTACAAGCGAGGCAAAAAAATGCTTTATAACATTGTACTTACCAAAAAAGGGCAACATTATCTAGCTCAGGTCAAAGAATGGCCTGAAGTTAAAGCCATTAAACCCACTCGTCAAGGGGCTATCCAATTAGTTAAACAACGGTTAGTCAATTATCTCACGCAACAAGTTGAAGTCATTCAAGTGGAGATTAATTTACCGACACCCAAAGCCGAAGTTACTAACCCCACATTTGATGATTTTCTGGCTGAGATACGACATTATCGGCAAGAAATGAAGCCCATAGATGTACCTCAGTTAGAGTTTATGCGTTTGTCGTTACCAGAGCGACGTGTATTGATGGCACAACAAGCGGCTCAAATGGCAACCTATTACCAACAAGCTACCCATGAACGCCAAGATTGGCAGGCAGGGGATTTTGAAGATGGCTATTAATCGGGGTGAAATTTGGGTGGTCAACCTTGACCCAACTATTGGGGCTGAAATTCGTAAGGCACGCCCAGTTATTGTAATAAGTTCTGACGCAGTAGGAGTATTACCGATAAAGCTAGTTGCGCCATTAACAGAATAGAGAGATTTTTTAAGTCAAAATATCTGGCATGTAAAAATTATACCAGATAATATGAATGGCTTGGCAAAGACCTCTGCCGTTGATACATTACAATTACGTGGGGTTGATACTCAACGGTTCGTTCAGAAAATTGGGGTTGTTTCCTCAGACATAATGAAATCTATTGTTACGGTAATTGCCATTGTTATAGAATATGAATAACAAATCAGCCCCCTTAAAAGGCCAAAATGACTGTGGCTGACCGATTAGAAAAAGAGGTAAAAGTTTTTGCTTTGGCGTAATTCACATTTCGTATTAGAACAGCGGATGTGGTGAATTAAACGGATAAAAATCCGTTTAATTCACCACATCCGCTGTTCCAAAAAAAGAGCCAACCGATACACTCGGTTAGCTCTTTTTCATGACTATAATTCAGCCTGGTGGCTAACCCCTCAATGGTCGTAATGGCACGCCCATCGGCCTGAACCGCTAATTGGGTGCAGGCTTTGACGGATTGCCCATCCATGTGAATGGTACACGCGCCGCACAAGCTAGTTTCACAACCGACATTTGTGCCAGTGAGTCCTAGTGTCCTGTCAAGCGTGATTTGTTTAGTCATCAGGTGACTTGAAGTCACCTGATGACTAAACAAATCACACTTGACAGGACACTAGCTCATCGCGCAGAAAATGCACCAACAACAGGCGAGGCTCAACGGTACGAGTGACTTTTTTCCCGTTGACTTCCACTGTAATCTTTTCTGCCATAGAAAATTCTCCTTGATTAAGTTGACAAAAATAAAGAGGATTATAAGTTAGTTTAATAGTCATCAGATGACTTCAAGTCATCTGATGACTGCATTACGATTCATTAAACATTAACTACGCTTTACGAGGGACAATCATTACGGAGTCCAAAGCCGTAGGCTTTGATGGTCAGCCATTATAAGGTTTCAAACCTTATAATGGCTTAAGGCGAGGTTGTTTTAACTTTCTGACGAGCGATTAAAGAACCACCAAGCCAACGCGCCCACTGCCACCAAACCCGCGACCACCCCACCCATTGCAGGGCTAGGTTCTGGGCGAGTCATATTTAAACTGGCGCGGGCTTTGGCTAAACGTTTGGTTTCATTCGCCAAATGGTCGCGCATATAGTCATTCCAATGGCCTAACCCATTGTGCTGTAACGATTTACCCAGATGACGTAACTTTTTCTCATTGAAATTAGCCGTCACATATTGGCTAAATTCCTGCACAAAGGGACGGACTTGCTGTTCATCTAAATCAGCCAATTGGCGACTGAGTTGCTGCATGAAAGGCTTAAGCTGACGTTCATCTAACTGCGCCAATTGCCGCCCCAATTCCGCCACCGCAGGTTTAATTTGCTGCTCCCGTAATTCGCTAAACTGTTGGCCTAGTTCTTCCATCGAGGGACGCTCATATCGCCGCCCCACCCACCATAAGGCCACCACCGCCACCAAACTACCCGCCGCCGCCACCAACCAGGGGCGACTCGACGGCGGAATCAAATCATCAACCATGTGTCTCGCCACACCCATGGCAAACTCGGTTTGCGAGAGGGCGGGCGGCGCAGGCGGAGGGGTATAACGAGGTGAGGGCGTAGTAACTCCCCCTCCTGAATCAGGGGGGGGCTGGGGGGGGGTTACAGCAGGTTTCATTCTAGCTTGAATTTGATGATTTAAGCCCTCCAAGCCCTGATGAGTCAGCGATTTGGCGGAACTTTCCATGAGGCGTTGCCCCACACTCGCCAACCGCCCACCAATTTTGGCCTCGCCGCCATAGTGCATAATCGTTACACCATCTTTATGTTCCAGCCGCACTTCGCCCTCACCCGTCATGTGGCCTGGCGCGCCTTTGCCCTTCACGCTCATGTGGTAGCTATGCGGTGCATTAAGTTCAGATAACGTTACATTGCCCGTAAATGTCCCTTGCACGGGGCCAACCTTAATTTTCAGCACACTTTCATAATCGTTTTCACCGATTTTTTCTAACTTTTCGCAACCTGGCATGACCCGCGCCAAAACGTCTGGGTCCATCAAGGCATCCCAAACGACTTGTTGCGGGGCTTCAAATGTATATGTTCCTTCCAGTTTCAACGGCGATTCTCCTTATAAATCGGGTTGTTGAGTGAACAACCACACTAAATTCTAATGAATTGGAATGAGTTTGACAAGGTTAGGTTTATTACATTTTTAGACCTCACAGGTCTCAAAGACCTGTGAGGTCTTGATTGTCAAACAACAAAGCGAGGTAAATTGAGTAGAACAAATTATAAATTAAGTTTTACGCAATAGCAAATGAGTTATGAGTGATGAATTATGAGTTATGAGTGAACTAAGTAGGTGAGCATAAATTCTGCGGTAGCCCTTATAAGGGCTAAAAATAGTCCGCAGAACTTTTGCTTGGGTACTTACTCATAACTCGGTCATTCATCACTCATCACTCCACTTAAAGCCATAGCCCCGCACCGTCACAATAAAATTATGGTTCGGCTCAAACTCCGCCAGGCGTTGACGCAAACGGCGCACCAGGGCATCAATCGCGTCATCACTGACCCCCTCCGCCCATTCATCCGCCCAAACCGCCTCTATCACTTCATTACGGCTGTAAACCTTACCTTTATGTTGCGTCAGCAAAGCCAATAATTGATATTGCTGATTGCTCAACGCGGGGTCAAGGCGTTGCCCATGTAAATAAACCTGACGCTCCGACTCATCGACATGCAAGCCGCGCCCTTTTTGCCCACCTGGCAGCGGCGCGGTGGCCTCGCTATCTACATAAATCAACTCTAGGCCAGGGCCAAGTTGAATCACATCGCCATCTTCCAATGGGCGCGGCTTCACCACGCGCTGCCCATTGACAAACACGCCATTTTTGCTGCCCTCATCATACAACACAAATTTGCCGTTTTCGTGGCGCAAACGGGCATGTTGCCGCGACACCCACCGCACAGGGATGCTCACCGCGCACTCGGAGGCGCGACCAATAAACATTTCACCCGCACTATCTTGTAATATCCATTGCTCTTTAATTATATCGCCCTCTTTCCAAATGAGCAGGGCTTGTTCGGTTTGTAAATGTTTCATTGGTCTAAGAAAGGAGTACAAACCTTTAGGTTTGTGGGTAATTGGCTAGGCAAACCTAAAGGTTTGCACTCCTGGTTAGGTATCATGATTTAAGCTCAGGTTTGACGATTTTGACGTTTAGATTTACGATTGACCCCTACCCATTGTACCTGAATCTGACTGAAATTAATCATTATGGCCGCAAATTTGCAACCGCAGGATATTTTACGTGAACGCTATCAAATTGTCGGCCTCATTGGCACGGGCGGCATGGGGGCGGTCTATTTGGCGCATGACAATCGCCTGACGGGGCGACAATGTGCGCTTAAGGAAACGCAATTTGCGCCCCATTTGAGTACCACCGTCATTGAGGCCGCCCGCAAACAGTTCTATCAAGAAGCCTCCACGCTTGCCCAACTTGACCACCCTGGCCTGCCCAAAGTCAGCGATTATTTTTCCATTGGCGAGCGCGATTATCTGGTCATGGATTTCATTCCTGGGCTAAATTTGCAGGAAGTGATGCAACAGGCACAACGGGAAAAGCGTTTTTTAGAGGAAGCCACCGTTTTAAGGTGGGTGGAGCAACTCGCCGATACCTTAATTTATCTACACAGTCGCCAACCCGCCGTCCTACACCGCGATATTAAGCCTGCTAACATTAAATTAACCCCCGACCATCGGCTCAAATTGGTAGATTTTGGCCTGGTCAAACCCTTTGACCCCAACGACCCGACCACCTTAACGGGTTTTCAAGGCATGGGCAGCCTGCCCTATTCGCCGCTAGAACAATACCTTGACCATCTCGGCCACACTGATGCGCGTTCTGATTTATACGCTTTGGGGGCAACAATCTATCATTTATTAACCCACCATGTCCCCGCCAGCGCGCAGGAACGCTTTTTAGATGCCGATATATTACCCGCCCCGCAAACCCTTAACCCCGCACTTTCGCCCCAAGTAGCGGAGGCCATTCTCAAGGCCATGGCTCCGCACCCCAAAGAGCGTCCCGCTTCCGTTAAAGTTTGGTTAGAGTTGCTTAAGCAAGCACAAATCACCACCCCGTTAGTTACCGAAATATCCGCCCCGCCGCAAGATTGGCGCATCTCTTTGCGGCAAAATAGTTGGCTCATGGCCATAGCAACCTTGCTATTTATTGCGGCCTTGTGGCTGACCTTTGGTTAAAATTGCCCTTTAATCAACGCCGTCACGCCGACACTGCCAAAAACAAACATGGTTAGCCCACCCGCCCCCATAAAAATAATTCCGCCAAGCCAATCACTTTCCTCAGCCTTGAAGGTGGGTTGCCCCGAAGTCAAAAATTGGTTAATCTCCACCGCCAAACCGTCAGATAACGAATTAGGGCGCACCCCGCCATTTTTGGTCACAATGACCAACCGATAACAGGTGGTATTACGTTTATTTTTCTTACAATCGTAGCTTTCGCGCTCCGCCCGTTCCACATGGGTCAATGGGGTCGCATCCGTTGCCAGGCCGAGCCAACGATGTTCCGTAATCGTGCAATTCACCTGCGTTAACTCGACCCGTTCACAACTCAAAAAGCTACTTCCCGCGAAATACATGCCAATAATAAAAAATAGACAGCCTATTGAGAAGGCAAAAAGGAAAGCGAAAGGAAATGCAAGTCGGTTCATTGTTTTCTCTCCTGATTACTAAATAGTTCATTCCCAACATCAATCATGGTGAGTTAATAGGAGTCGCCGTCATCCTTTTTGCGGCAACTGTGTGGCTAATTTTTGCCTAAGAAAAATAAATCTACCTGCATCTGCCATGCTTATCATTCCTATGCCCATCACCAATAAACCACGAATCCAAAATTCACGCGTAAGGTTGAAAGTTGATTGCTGCGATGAATCGATAAATTGGTTAATAGCTAAAGCTGTATTACTAATCGTAAAGTTCTGTTCAATCTCTTTAGCTTGAATTTTCCCATATCGGGTTATGAAAATAAAGTTAGAACATGTTTGTATGCTTCTTCTACGACACTCATAATCTAAACTCAATGCACCCCTTTGGAGTCACAAACATGAGTTATCCCACATCTAACAATATTACAATAGTGGTCTGTCGCTACGGAAACGAGTGAATTAAACGCCATGTCATTCTGAACGGAGCGTAGCGGAGTGAAGAATCCCTCAAGACTCTGCCAACCCAAGCGGTTTTCGGCCCGATAATCTCACTTTTAGGCAAAAGTTGCAGGGATTCTTCGCTTTGCTCAGAATGACATGCAGTTTTCGTGGCGAACAACAATTATTGTATGAATGTTAAATATGGGATGACTCATGTTTGTGTAGCGCAAAGCAAGCGTTGCGACTCCAATTTATAACCTCGCGCCGTATAACCTATTCTAATCCTCGTCACCCAAACGCAACACAGACATAAAGGCTTCTTGCGGTAACTCAACCTTACCAAACTTCTTCATTCTTTTCTTACCTTTCGCTTGTTTTGTTAATAATTTCTTCTTTCTTGTAATATCGCCGCCATATAGCTTCTCTGTCACATCTTTACGATACGCCTTGATATTCGCTCGACTAATCACTTTATTCCCAATTGCGGCTTGAATTGGCACTTCAAATTGTTGGCGCGGGATAACTTCCTTAAGTTTTGTAACCAGTCGTTGCCCCCGCGGGAAGGCTTGCTCCCGATGCACAATGATACTGAGCGCGTCCAATGGTTCATGGTTGACCAACACCTCCACCTTCACCAAATCACTGACCCGATAACCGTCAAAATGGTAATCCATGGAGGCATACCCCTTGCTGACACTCTTGAGCGAGTCGTAATAGTCGATAATCATTTCCGACAAGGGAATGAAAAATTCAATTAAAACCCGCTTCTCATCTAAATATTCCATCTTAATGAACTCGCCGCGCCGTTTAGTCGTAATCTCCATAATCGGGCCGATGTAATCAGAGGGCGTGTATAAACTGAGTTTCATCCAGGGTTCGGCAATGGTGTCAATAAACGCCACATCGGGCATGGCCGCAGGGTTATCAATGATAATCATTTCGCCATTGGTCTTCATAATTTGATATTCCACACTCGGCGCGGTGGCGAGTAAATCCAAATCATATTCTCGCTCCAACCGTTCCTGAATAATCTCCATGTGGAACAGCCCCAGAAACCCTAAACGAAAACCAAAACCTAATGCCTGACTGGTTTCTGGCTCATAAATGAGCGAGGCATCATTGAGTTGCAATTTTTCCAGCGCATCTTTCAGTAGCTTATAATCCTCCGCCTCAGTGGGATAAAAACCCGCATAGACCATCGGCTTAACAGGTTTGTAACCCGCCAATAACTCCACCTCCGTATTTGCCAACGCCACCGTATCGCCCACATGCACATCTTGAATTGTTTTCAAACCTGTCGCAATATAACCGACCTCGCCCGTCTCCAAACTGGCGATAACCGTCATACCAGGGCGAAATACGCCTAATTCTAACGGCTCAATGGTTTTATCAGAGGCCAACAAACGCACCGCGTCGCCTTTGCCTAAACGACCATCAACAATCCGCAAATAGGCAATTACGCCTTTATAGGCATCGTAATGACTATCAAAAATTAAGGCACGTAATGATGTATCAGGATTACCTTTGGGCGGCGAAATCCGCGTCACGACGGCCTCTAACAATTGGTCAACGCCTAGCCCCGATTTGGCACTGACAGGAATGACATCCGCCGCATCCAAGCCAATCAGGTCTTCAATTTCCTGCGCCACTTCTTCGGGGCGGGCGGAGGCCAAATCCACCTTATTCACGACGGCAATAATTTCTAAATTAAATTCTAACGCTAGATAAAGGTTGGCTAACGTTTGGGCTTCAATGCCCTGCGTTGCATCCACCACCAAAATCGCCCCTTCACACGCGGCAATCGCCCGTGAGACTTCGTAAGTAAAGTCCACATGGCCAGGGGTGTCAATCAGATTAAATTCATATAACTGTCCATCATGGGCGGTGTAATTCATGCGAACGGAACTGGCTTTAATGGTTACGCCCTTTTCGCGCTCTAAATCCATGCTGTCGAGAACTTGGGCTTGCATGTCTCGTTCAGAAATTGTGCCTGTTACTTGTAATAAACGGTCAGCTAAGGTGCTTTTGCCGTGGTCAATATGAGCAATAATACAAAAATTACGAATGTGTGATTGATTCATTTTTAGTCTTTTAGCGTGTCAGTCGGTCAGCTAGTCAGCAATCAGCTAAAAGCTGACCGACTGACTAGCTGACCGACTGACAGACTACCTATTGTATCACAAATTTGATAAGAGGCGAAGAATCATGGGGCGGGTAGACAAACCAGGAGTCCAAATCTTTAGATTTGACTCAAACAAATCTAAAGATTTGGACTCCTCCTTTCGCCGCCATAGCCCCGCCTTATCCGTTCATTCTGGCAATCCCGTTCTAGCCAACCCGTAGAGACAGGGCATGCCCTGTCTCTACACCTAACTAAAAACCCCCGCAGGTAAAAACGCTGCGGAGGTTGATTTATCGTTTATTACACTGCCACCTTATCATACTGAATTTGAGTGACTGTTTTTGGCTCAAATTCAGCGAATAATCTAGCCAATGGGATGGGCGCGGCTGTTTCTGACAAATGGATTAAGTTCAAGATAGAGGCAACCAAAGGAGATAATAACTTTTGCTGGCTAACGGCTAAAATTGAAAAGCCAATCACTTGCCCCACCGCATCTATCTTTTCCATAATCGCATCATAGTCAGTTTCCCTAAAATACCCTGCTTTGGCCTCAAACAAAATTTCTAAATAATCCGCTTCGGGGTCATACCAAATTTTTAGCTCTTTAACCATAATATTGTCCCTTTTTTAATTTTATCGGTGAAATAAGCCGTTATAATAAAGCCATCACTCGGCAATAATTTAACCACAACGCACAGATATTTGGCGTTCACGGGGGTCAGCTGATAATACCGATAAAACATTTCCACATCAACGGCTGAATTTGATTGCACCACCGCCTCAGGCATCACCAATGTTTCCTCTATCTGAGCGATTTGGTCTACCATTTCAGGGTGAGTTGTCACCATGTGTTGTTCTCGCTCATCCGTAAAACGAATTTGTCTATGATAACGGTCAGTCATCAATCTCATGGTTTAGTTCATCCTTTACCATAATTCCCGCCATACCCATAACTATTATAACGAAAAGCCCCCGCAGGTCAAACGGTAGAGACAGGGCATGCCCTGTCTCTACTTTAACGGACAGACACCAAATGGAGTCCAAATCTTTAGATTTGATTCCATTATCCGTTCATTCTGGCAATCCCGTTCTAGCCAACCCCGTAGAGACAGGGCATGCCCTATCTCTACACCACCACCCGCCAGCGATTATAAGGCTTCAAGCCTTATAATCGCTACATATATCGTAATACAACCCCCAAAAAAATCGGTTTAAAGCAGAATCCAGCATTTCAGAATTTAGAATTATTAAAAAGAAGAGACTACTGAGCGCAACGGAAGCCGAGGAAGCCGTTAAAGTAAGTGGAGGTGAAGCCGTAGCGGACAGCGGCGCGCGCGTCGAAGTCGCTGAAGTACCACGACCCACCCCGAAGCACTTTGTTATTATTACTTAATAATTCTTCACGTCCATCGTTGGCAACGTATGGATATGCTTTGTAATCACTCGACACCCATTCCCAAACATTGCCACTCATGTCCATCACCCCGTAAAGACTCGCCCCACTAGGATATGAACCCACTTTGGTGGTGTCACCCACCTTCATGTTATAATTCAGCAACGTATCATTCGGCTCATTATTCCCCCACGGCCATGTGCGCCCATCTGTCCCGCGCGCGGCTTTTTCCCATTCCGCCTCCGTTGGCAATCGCTTGCCCGCAAATTCACAATAATTCTTCGCCTGCGTCCAACCCACATAAATGACGGGAAAATTCGCAAATTCAGGATTACCGTAATAACTGGCGCGGCTGTAAGATTTTGTTTCATGCGGCGCGGTACATTTCCCCGCCTTAACACATTCGGCATATTGGGCATTGGTCGTTTCATATTTATCAATGGAATATGCCGCTAGATAAACTTTATGCACGGGCTTTTCATCATCCTCCCCCGTATCACTGCCCATCGTGAAGTCACCTGCGGGAATGAGTATCATGTCCGCAAAGGATTGCGGACTCCGCGTCGGGGGCGCGGTAGGGGAGTCCGCAATTATTTGCGGCGTGGGTGTTGGTATCGGTGTACTTGTTGGTGGTATCGGCGTTTCAGTCGGTGGTATCGGTGTACTTGTTGGTGGTATCGGGGTATCCGTAGAAGGTATCGGTGTTTCCGTTGGCT
>JAIFLK010000113.1 GCA_020049115.1 Chloroflexota bacterium
ATTTCATGAGAGTAAAAACAGGACCACGTACACAACGTAGACATAAAAAAATATTGGGCTTAACCAAAGGTCAACGCGGCAGTAAGCATAGCCTATTTAAGCGTGCTAATGAAGCCATGATGAAGTCATTGGTTTATGCTTATCGTGACCGCCGTGTTAAAAAGCGAGAATTTCGGAGTTTGTGGATTATGCGTATCAACGCCGCTGCCCGTCAATTTGGGCTAAGTTACAGCCAATTTATCAATGGGCTGACGAAGGCGGGCGTAGGGTTAGACCGCAAAGTTTTAGCCGATATTGCCTACCATGACTCGTCCACTTTTGGACAGTTGGTAGACCAAGCTAAAACAGCGTTAGCTTAGAGTTCAAGCTCTTATAAGGCTTAAAGCCTTATAAGAGCTAATCGTAATAACAAAAAAAGACGAGCAATTGCCCGTCTTTTTTTGTTTTAAAGCAAAAACCTCACCCCAACCCTCTCCTACGTAGCAGAGGGAGATGCACTGACTATCTGCCGTTCACATTCCGCAAATAAATAATCTAACACGCCCAATAATTTGGCTGGTTCGTAAATACTATAGGCCACTAAATTACGAGAAAATGTATCTTGGCTTAATTGACCAAATTGCCACAACTCGCCTGTTGGTACAATACCATAAATCGTAATTTTGTCATTATCATTAATTTTCTGACAGGCAATCATCTCAGCCAAACATTGCCCCCACCCCGCAATAAAATCTTCTTGTTTGGCCTCCGCTACGGCCAATAGCGGTTGCCCGACAGGATTCGACGTAACCCCCACGGGACGCGTGGCGATATAATAATCTGGTTCACCCGTTAGCTCATCTTTATAGGCTAATTTGCGATTAACCCATAATTTTAGGCCAGGATGCCGCTTCCAGGTTTCACGCATGAAGGGCGCAATGAAATATTCCCGAAAGAACATTTCACTTTCAACCGAATTTTGCACAGATAACGCAAACTGAATGTCTTCTATAAATCCCTCAGAAGGCAATAATTCAACATCAGGCAAAAATTTAGTTTTAGTTACCGCCAAAGGATATTTGGCTTGCACATCCTCAATACTTTTGAAATCACTAAATTTCATAATAACCTCACTTTAGCATTTAGTTATAACAGGAGTGCAACGGCTAAAGCCGTTGCACTCCTGTTTGATATTACACTGACTTAATTACGGGCGCATAAGCCCCTGCGGTATATTTAGTTTGGGGATTCCATGCCATGAAGCCAAGGCTGCCTGAGTCGAAACAACCTTTAATTTGCTGCTGAATTTCGGTTTTCCCATAGACTCGTTGGTCAAAGGTATAATCGGGAAAATCTTGAATCCAGGGGCGCACCGTACACCCAAAGCCATTAATCCGCGTGACCGCTTTTTGCGCGGTGTGGCAAACCACCTCATACGGATGGGCAATAGCCTCTTTATAACCAGGAATACCTTTGTTAAAGGTCGATGGATAAAGCATGGGGCATAATACATCGACATATTGAGCTAAACGCTCTATATCTTGCCCAATGAGCATATCATCTTTGCGCCAACAGGCATAGCCCGCCAAACTCATGGCGACCTTAACCCCAAAAGGATTCAATTGCCCACGCGCCGTACTTAAAAAGCCCGTAATGGCTGAAACACGGCTTTCACGCGTCAACTCCTGCGAAAAATATGGCTCACCCACTTGACTAGTGGTGGGAAAACGGAGGTAATCAAATAAAATTTCATCAAACCCCCATTGCGCCGCTTCCGTTGCAATTTGTAAGTTATAGCCCCAAACGGGGGTTAAAAAGGGGTCGCTCCAACTCAAATTTTCATGGTCTCGCCAAAGAGCCTTCGTCCCCTTGATTTTAACCGCATATTCAGGGTAATTATGAGCAAATAAATCATCTTTAAACATGACTAAACGGGCAATAGTATACACTTTCCGCCGTTTTAGTTCGGCCATAATATCGGCAAAATTCTCCACACTCGGCTGGGCCGCGCCAATTTCTTTGGCGATGGGAACTTGAGAGGGATAGCTCAAACAGCTATTATCCGCTTTCGCATCAATAACTACGGCGTTAAATTCCGTTTTGTCTAGCCACTCAAACATTTTTTGGCGTTGGTCGGCCTGACCTAACGCTTCATAACTAACATATAAAGCGCGGGTCGCATCTAATGGGCCAATCGGGGGAAATACAGGGTCAACCTGATAGGTTGGGCGCGGAGTTGGCTCAACCTTTTCGATGACGGGCGGCTTGGGTTTCTCCACCACTGGAGGTTGTGGTTTTTCAACAACGGGTGGCTTGGGTTTTTCCGCTACAGGTGGTTTCGGTTTCTCAACGACAGGCGGTTTGGGCTTTTCCGCTACAGGCTTAGCGGGTTCAGCTTTTTTAGTCGGCGGTTTAGGCGGCGCAACTTTTTTAGGCGGAGGGGCCGCTTTGGTTAATAAATATTCATAACCTTCAGGAGCTTCAGCCCCTAAAAAAACCATAAAACAAAAAAACCATAAAACGTACGTATAAATCGTAAAATTTCCCCATGATTGGCTCACTTTTTATTTATCAAGATTAGGTTTTTGGGTTGCATCACCCTTATCTGGGCGCAAAAATTCTGTAAGGGCTAAAAAAGGCCTGGTCTCAATTATAACCTAAAAACAGGGAAAAAAACAATGTTACAGCTAAAAAGCTACAATCAAAAAGCGGCCTCTGAAAAATGTATCAGAGACCGCTTTTTTGTCATTACTCACTAAGGCTAGAATCCGCTAAGATAGGCCAAGAAATCGGAAGAAAAAAATAAAAACTTAGCTTTTCTTAGCGCACTTCGCGGATTCTGGGTGAGCAGTTACGCTTTTTTTTTGCTATGCGCGGGTTAACTTGACCACATCCCCGTGCTACTCATCATTTTAAGCAGATTCATGGGCTTGCCCATAAAGCCTTCAACATAACGTTGCGTTAATTCAGGGGATTCAAATTGCGGCCAATGATTCACATTGGGAATAAAGCGTAAGTCCGCTTTAGGCAACTCTTCCGCCAAAACACTGGCATCACGCAACGGTACGGTATTATCCTCCAAGCCCCAAATTGCCAAAATTGGCACATCAATGGCGGCTAATTTACCCCGCAAATCCCCTTCACGCATTGCCATGAAACACTCCGCCCGCACTTTGCCTTGCCCACCCTGGCGTGCGTCCCCCCGCAACCGTTGATAATCAGCCTCACTCATGCCCGTTTTAGCCGCCAAAGACGCGGGGCGCATAATACGGTCAGTTATCTTGGCGAGTTGCGACTCAAATAAAGAAACGAGCCAATCCGCCACCACAAAGCGTTCAATCATGGTAATCGGCGAGACAAACAGGTTAATAAACAGCGAGAGATTGCCCGTAATGGTCGGAGCCAACAAAATCATCCGTTCCACCAAATCAGGGTGACGCAAGGCCATCGTTAAACTAATCATGCCGCCCATGGAGTGACCCACTAAAATAACTTGTTTGTTAGGCGTGAGTTGACGTACCAAAGCGGCCAATGTATCGGCATAATCCGTCATAGTAATGCGTTGCGGCAAACGAGGCGATTGCCCATAGCCTGGCAAATCAACGGCAAGACAGCGATAACGTTTACGTAATAGAGGTATCAAAGGAGACATCGCATACCAAGAACTTGACCACCCATGAATCAGTAAGGCAACTTGCTCGTGGCGCGTGCCTTGCTCTTGCACATAAATTTTTTGGTCATTCACTTCATAGAGGGTCAACTCTTCAGACATTGAAATATTCTCCCGATGATAAATTACTTTTGCTTACAGACCTACAAGGTTTTGAAAACCTTGCAGGTCTAAAAATCACCCACCTGTAAATAATTGGGGAATAGGGAGTCCAAAGCCGTAGGCTTTGTCCCATTGCTCAAAGCCTACGGCTTTGGATTCCATAGCCATCACCTGAAAATTTACAGGCGGAACTAAATTGTAGCAAGGGCGTAAAGAACTGCTATAGCCTATAGGTCATTGCAGTCGTGTTTATTAAAAAGCTTTTATAATGTTTTGAACCTTATAAAAGCTGATTTAAAAAGCATTACGCCGCAGGTATCAACTTGCGAATGGCCGCAGGGACATCGGCCTGTTGAATATGGAAGCGAATGAGCCGCCGATTGTTTTCTTTCAACGCGTTATAATCCCCTTGCGCTTGCGCTGCAACCAGCGTGGCAAAGGTATATTTCTCGCCAGGAATGGCGACATCGGTGACGGGGGTATGGGTTATTTGAATGAATAACCCTTTGTTAGCATCACCCTTATGCAGTTGTCCCGTAGAGTGCAAAAATCGGGGGCCAAAGCCGATTGCTGTGGCTACGCGCAGTTTATCGCGCAAGGCCAGGCGGAGTTCATTCATGGCAGCCTCAGTCGCGGCGTTATACGGAACGTAAGCCATGAGGCAGATGTAATCGCCAGGGCGGGCTTGGGAAACGAAGGCTTGTAAGGCTTCCGTTACGGTTTCGCCGACCACAGGGCCATAAGCATCAATGTCATCGTAATCTAACGTAGGGGACTCGGTGGGGAGGAAACCTTGTTGCTCAAACGCGGCCATGAGTTCTTTGGCCTTGATTTTGGCTGATTCCACATTGGGTTGGTCAAAGGGATTGAGTTTTAACACCGCCCCTGTTGCTGCCGTTGCCATTTCCCAACGGAAAAACTCCTGCCCAAAATCCTCTAATTCATCTAAATAAATCGCAATAACTGGATGACCTGCGGCCTCTAACACATTAATCTGACCATCTAATTGAGCGTTATTATCGCCCGCCAAACGCAGATAAACAAACACGCGGTCATTACCATAAGTTGCAGCTTCAGCCATCGCTTCACCCACCACAGGCAAAATGCCCTGGCCGAGTTTACCCGTACTTTCAGCAATCAATTGCTCAATCCACATGCCAATCGCCTCAATTTTGGGCGAGGCAAAAAAGGTGATTTTATCGCGGCCCACTAACGCCAACTCGCCCATGGCCGCGCCTAATTGCAAGCCAGGGTTTTGTTGCGGATGATTGCGACATGCGGCAGCCATACTCTCGGCGCGGCGGAGGAGTTTGCCCGTATCCACGCCCACTAACGCGGCGGGGACGAGACCAAAATAGGTTAAAGCGGAGAATCGCCCACCCACATCAGGCGGCGAGGAGAAAATGCGGCGGAATTGTTGCTCTTTGGCGGTAGCTTCCAATTTAGAGCCAGGGTCAGTGACAGCAATGAAATTTTCACCAGGGTTGGTTTTATGCTGCCCGACTAAATCGAAGAAATATTTATAACCTGAGAAAGTCTCCAATGTGCCACCCGATTTACTGGAGACGACAAATAAAGTTTTAGTAACATCTGTTAATTGTTTAGTGGCGGCCATCACTTGGTCGGGATTGGTGCTGTCCATGACCATTAAAGGGATGCCATTGGCTGCGCCCCAGGTGGTCATAAAAACTTCGGGGGCTAAACTGCTGCCGCCCATGCCCAACACGACCACCTGTTGAAACCCTGCCGTTTTCATCTCTTGAGCAAAAGCCGTCAACGTGTCGGCCTGCGCTACCATATCACGAGAAACGGTTAACCAGCCGAGGCGGTTAGCTAATTCAGGGGTTTTCGCGGCTACGGCGGGGTCAGCCACCCAAACCGTGCCATCCAATTGCCAGATGCGGTCATGTACTTTGGCCGCATCCCACGCCTTGAGGCGAATGTCTACGCTATTTTGATAAGAGCCGAGATGGAAAATCATGGGGCTAAGTTGTTTGGAAACAATCGCCTCACGTTTGGTTTCGAGGGTTTTGAGCAGACTAACGAAAGATTTGGCAAAAGCCACCACGCCCTCCACTTGCAGTTGTTGCGTCGCGCCGTCATAATCCACGCCCAAACTAGGCAAACTAGCGATGAGGTCAGCCGCCTCAGTCAACCCTTGCGCTAGGGTTTCATTGGCCTGGCCATGGTCTTTGAACTTAACAATTGTTTCAGGCGGGGCGGTATTAACCGTGTCTGCGCCAATCAATTCCTCAATGTATAATACATCGGAATATTTCGGGTTCTTGGTGCTGGTGCTGGCCCATAAAGGTCGTTGGACGCGCGCCCCTTTTGCGGCGAGGGCTTTGAAGCGGTCACTGCCAAAAACCTCTTGGAATTTTTTGTAAGCGGCTTTGGCATTGGCAACGGCGAGTTTACCTTGTAAAGCGAGGGCTTCAGCTTTGCCTGTTTGCTCTAATAATTTATCCAATGACGCGTCCACTCGGCTAACGAAAAATGACGCGACGGAGGCCACTTGTCGTAAATCGCCACCCTCCGCGTCCAGTTTCTCTAGGCCGTCAATGTAGGCGTTCGCCACGTTAATGTAATCTTGCAGCGAGAACATGAGGGTTACATTAACGTTAATACCCGAACCAATCACCTCCGTAATAGCAGGTAAGCAGGCGGCGGTGGCGGGAATTTTTATCATCAAATTAGGCCGACTGACTACGGCAAAAAGGCGTTTGGCCTCGGCCACCGTCCCTGCCGCGTCATGGGCTAATTCAGGCGAAACTTCTAAGCTGATGTAACCATCATGGCCGTTAGTGCGGTCATAAACGGGCTGCAAAATATCGGCGGCCTGTTGAATGTCGGCAATGGCGAGAGCCTCATATAAATCTTTGATGGCAATGGTTGGGTTTTGGTTCAAAATAGCTTCCAATTGCGAGTCATACGCTTGGCTACTGGAAATGGCTTTTTCAAAAATGCTGGGGTTAGATGTCACCCCGACCACATGGTCTTCGGCTACCAAACGGGCTAACTCACCATCGGTGAGGAGGCTACGTTCAATATTGTCATACCATAAGGATTGGCCTAACGCGGAAAGTTTTTGTAATGAATTATGTGTCACTTTTATCTCCTTAAAATTAGTTTAAGTATATTAAGATTTAGCACCCTCACCCCAGCCCTCTCCCAAAGGGCGAGGGAGTCTCTTGTCTCCCCTCTCCTTGTGGGAGAGGGGACGGGGGTGAGGGTGTTTAGTCATTGCACTAAAATCTTGATATACTGAGTTTGAGTAAATGGTATTTTTATAAACAAACTGCTTTTGCAACAAACTACACGAATTAAAAACCAACCCATTCGTTTAATTTGTGAAATTCGTTGCGAAAGCCCTAAATTTTATTCACCCTGAAACATGTCAGTGGGTTGGCTCCACAGTTTGCCCCGAATTATTTCTTGTAAATCTTCGTCATAAGCCAACTCATCATTAATCGCGGTGGTCGCCAGCTTAAGAATATCCTCATCATATGGATGTTGTCCCATTTTAGATAACTCTTGTTTCAGGGCCGAAACCGTGACCAAAAACCGTTTGGTATGGCTAGGTTTACGCTTAAAAATTTGCACCGCTAAATCAGCCAGGCGGATGGCTAATTCTTGCACCTGTTTTGGCCCCATGGAGCTAATCGGGCGAGGCGACTCTAAGAACTCCAAATAAATACCGTTAGAAACCTCATAACGAAACCAAGCCTCCCAGGTTTGCTCGGCTGCATTTTTATAAAAACGTTGCGAAGGAATTTCCTCAAATTTAACGATAGCTGTATCTAAAAGTTCATCTTCATCTTCATCCCACTCATCTACATCAACCCGAGGAAGTGAATTGAGGATGTTATACCAACCATTGGCAACTATCACTGTCGCAATGAGGCTTAATAATGAGGCTTGGAATAGGTCAAAGGGCAGGAATTGGATTAAAATCCAGCCAATCCCAATACTAACGCCTAAAAGCAAACTAAAACTAAGTAAAAATAGCCCTACAACTAATAAAACGGCAAAAAAACCAGAGGCTTTATTGATGATGTTTAACATGCTCTCACTTGTTTCTCAAAGTTACATTGTCAAATCTCGCAGATTTTTAAAATCCTGCCACCTGTAAATTATTAGGTGATGGGAAGTCGGAGTCCGCAATCCTTTGCGGACAGCCCGCAAATAATTGCGGACTCCTAACCTAAATCCCCGATTTATTTACAGGTGGAAATCCTGTGAGGTCTTAACTCAAGTATACCATAATTCATGCTCATGGCTCAAACTTTACTTGACCAAGTTTGAGAAAATACCATATATCCCAATGTATGTTCCCAATGAACCGCCGACGGTGGTTAAAATGAAAACCAGAAATATCCGTAAGACTCTATTTTGCCACCATTTCCGCCATTGCATAACCTCATCCGTGACGGTTTGTAACTCTCTAACCACTGGCGGCTGAAAATAAACCTGCACAAAGGCCGCCACATGCCCCACGCCAATGACGGGAATGAGGGCAGTAATGGGCGAAACTAAAAACGCGGCTAAAATCGTCAAGGGATGACCTAAAGCAATGAGCGCGCCCAAAGCACTAGGAATGGAATGAACGATGACCCACAACTGGATATTTTCGCCCATAGCGGCCAACCCCTTCTCCCAACCAATGTAACCTAGCGCAACTAATACTAACAACGGAACGCCCCACCCCAATACACTCACCCAGGGCGACATGGGTGGGACTTGCTCAATTTCGGCCAAATCTCGTTGGTGGTTAGCAGTCAGGGCTTGCGTAATCCCCTCCACATGGCCTGCGCCAACCACCGAGACAATTTTTTGCCCCTCTGCTTGGCGCATCTTTTGGGAAAGATAAATATCCCTTTCATCTAATAACACGGTTTTTAAGACGGGCATAAAATTGCCCAACTCGCGCATCAATTCCGATAAGACATCTTTCTCGCGAATTTCAGTGAGCATCTCTTCGGAGATTTCGGGGCTTTCAAAAACACTCGCCAACCCTACCGACATCAATTTGGCGCGCTCCCACAACGACATGGAGTGCCAGGCGCGGCGCAAGGTTATCCGCACATCACGGTCACATAACGCAATGGGAATGTTTAATTCCTTCGCCACTTTGGTCGCCTCTAGCAACTCCGCCCCTGGTAAAATGCCCAATTTCGCGCCCAATCTTTTCTGATAAGCCGCTAAAATCAAATTGACCATAAGGGTGGTGAGTTGCTTTTGGCGGATAACTTCCCGCAAATTCAACGCCTCCCATTTGCTACGCTCCGCTAACGTTTTATAACGCGCCTCGTCTAGCTCCACGCAAACGCAATCGGGCTGTTCTTGGCTAATAACTTGCCGCACCAAATCGGCTGATTGTTGCGAAATATGCGCCGTGCCAACAATAATAAATTCTCGTCCATCCAGTTGTAATATTCTAACATCAGCAGGATAGTCGCGAGTCGGGGTTAATTCCATCAGTTTCTTTAAAAGAATGTTGCAACGAATTTCACGAATTAAAAACAAGCTATTAGGACTTACGCATGAGTCCGCAATCCTTTGCGGACAGCCCGCAAATAATTGCGGACTCATGGGCTAAATCCCCCAATTATTTATAGGTGAAACTCATTCGTTTAATTCGTGAAATTCGTTGCAAATGTTTACTAGTACGTTGTTTTCATCACTTCATCATATAACTGAGCCGTCGTTTGGGCAATGTGTGACCATTCAAACCGTTGGCCGAGCAACTTCGCCCCCGCCGTTAATTTATAACGTAAGATAGGGTTATCCATGAATCGGGTTAAGGTTTCAGCTAAAGAAAGCGCATCATGCCGCCGCGCCAATAATACATTCTCACCGTCCCGCACTTCAGGAATCAGGCTAAGGTCAAACGGCTCGGTGCTAATCAAGGGGCAACCATGCCGCAAAGCCGTCACGAGCGTCGTGCGACGGAAGGAAATACCCTCACGATAGGGCATGACCATCGCATCTGCGGCCAATAAATGGGCCGAAACTTCACTTGGCGTAATATAGCCCGTAAAATAAACGTGTTCTGTTAAGTCATATTGCTTTATTAACTCGCGCATCCGTTGAGCATATCCCGCGTTCGTGGGGTCAGCATCGCCCACCTCACCGCCCATCAACACCAAACGCACCGCGAGGCCACGTTGTCGTAATAAAGCAACACTTTCAATCAATTCCTCACCACCCTTACTCTCATTCAAAAAGCCAAAGTAAGTCAATAGCAACGTATTGTTATCCGCTTGATACCGCGCTCGCCAGATGGCACGGTCAAAATCGGCAGGCGGATAAGGGTCAATATTACTACCGAGGGGAATGGTTTGCAAAATAACGGAGTCGTCTAGCCCCGCCTGCTTCAGCCGCACCACATTTTCATGGTCAGTGCAAATAACGGCGTGGCTATCACGGGCCAAAGCCAACATAGATTGCCAACGCAGGCGGCCCGCTTTGGGGAAAATGTAAGGCACACGTAAGTCATGAAAGGTAGTCACGATACGAATAGGCCAACGGCGCAGGCGGATATACCAGGGCAGCCAATTGACCCAGCCGCCGAGGTCATACATGGCGGCTTGATATTGAATATGTAATATATCGGGGCGATGGGTTTTGAGGTGATGGGCTAAATAAAGCCAACTGCGCCACCCCCAATTGGGCGTGGCCGCGTGGACGGTGGCGGCGGTGGGTTGAGGGGAATGCCAACGCTGGCTGGTTAAAACGGTGGGGTTAATTTGTAACGGGGCAAGGTGCGACAGCAAATGGGCGGTATAATCCGCAATCCCGCCCTGCATGGGGGGGTATTCCCCCGTTAAAAAAGTGACGTTGAGTAATAAATTTTTACTATTAAGCATAGATTACAAATATTTTCTCATGACCGCTTGTTTTAACTCTGCCGCGTTATCTATAGTGGCTTGCGCTGCCTGAATTTTTGTTTCTAAGGTCGTAATTTCTGCCACCAATTGTTGTTGGATTTCTAGGGGAGGGACAGGCACCTTAATGACCTGTATTCGTTCCCATGATGCTCTAGGTAATTGTTGACCGCTTATGTTTTTTAATACTTCGTTATTAAACTCCTTTGTTAGGAAATAATGTGAATAGAATTTAGCTAGATATTCATTTTCAAAACGAAAAACGAGAATATCTGTTGAGCAAATTCCATTTTGTTTAGCATAATAAACTTTATTTAAATTAGGTCGTAATTTCCCATAAAGCACATCACCTATCCTAAAACAATTTTTAGCACTTTTAATTGTGGTGTATGTTGTTAATGGCACACCAACTAATCTACCTGTATTACTTTCAATATTTTCAAGACCAATATAAATAACTTCTCCTGTTTGAGTTTGAGGGTCTATCAGATCATTAATTTTTTCAGCAACATTATTCAATTTTTTTTGTGGGAAATCATTACTTAAAATTCTCGCGGCTATCTGCTTTTTGGTTTCACTAATAACCTTTTGTGCCTGAGCCATTGCCTCATCTATCGCGTCACATTCAGTGACAATTTGTTCTTGTACCTCTTTGGGTGGAAGAGGAATTTTGATATTTCTTACAATTTCAATGTTTAAATTTTTGACGACCACGCCTGATGCTTTCTCTGAAAATTGTCGCTGAATTTTTTCATACATTAAGACACAATACAGGTAATCTTTATTAATGGAGCTATCAAAATTAGTCATTAACAACCAACCATCATGAATACAACCTGCAATTTTCAAAATATAGGGTCTACCAAAACTCATAGAGTTAGATAGAATAAAATCACCTTCCTGAACAGCACGAGATTTTTCTGCGCCTTCTGGAGTTATTTTTTCGGCTGTTTTGGTAATATATTTATCGTCACTGCTTACATCACCAATTTTAATCCAATTAATACCATTATTATCATTAGTTAAAAATTTTTCTATTGGCCTTGGAGATGCCCCTCGCTCTATTTCCATCAATTCACTTAAACGCACCCAGTTTCGTTCTGTTTCAATCATGATTGACTCTCGTGGTACAAGCGAAATTCGCTTATTAAAATCTCGGCGACTAAAATCCAACATATCAACTAAGCGAGCAATAGTAACATAGTCTTGCAATGATTCGGGAACAGTCATAACTCCGTCAGTAAAATTTTCCTGAATCAGGGCGTTAATTTTTTCAGGATTATAACGATTATCAGGGTCATACATAGCGGTGAGGTGTTTACCCTGTTCATTGGTCGCCAATTTTATCCCTTCACTCCCTTTGGCGGCACTCCATTCATACCCTAAAAACTCTTTTTGGGCTTTCGTATCAGTGGGGCTTTTCACCACGACCACCCGTTGCGGTTGAGTTATCGCTAAGAGAAAGTAATATAACTTTTTGCTTTCAATTTCTTTCAGATAGGCCAAAAATTGTTTTTCTAGTTCAGCTTTTTGTTCGGCTTCATTTTTATCCTTAAAAAAGCCTTTCCGCTTAAGGTTTTTAATCTCGGTACTTTGGTCAAAATCTTTGTGATACTCTTTGAAAATATCATAAGCCAATAAAGTATCATTAGGCTGGCCTTGTAATAGGGTTAAATAATCATCAAACCCAAATTCAAGATGATTACAATATTTTCTTAAGAGAGGTACATCTTCAAAAATAACATCTTTTTCCATGTCGCCTCTAAACCACGCGTCCACCCGACAGCGATAATGGTCAGCAGGAGCAGGGTTATCATCTTTACGCTGTAAAAACAAGGTCACGGTATTAGTACCTGTCTTACCAAATGTACCACTACCTAACTCAACAATCGCGACAATATCGAAATATTTTAATAAAATCTCACGGGTAGCTGTATAAGTGCTATCTGCATTAGACAAAATAGATGAAGGGACAATAATCCCCGCCACGCCTCCAGGTGCCATGAGTTGATAAGCCCGTTCTATAAAAAATGTTTCGATAGCATTATTTGTATGGTAGGCTTTTTCATTAATAGTTCGGAGTAAACTAAAACGGTCACGGTCAACTTCAGGCAGAGTCTCTAAAAAACCTTTCACACTGTAAGGTGGGTTAGCCACTAAAATTGAAAAACTATCATTAGTAATTTGTTCATGAGCAGCTAAAGTATCGGCATAGATAACATTAATGTCATCTTGGTTATACATAAAGGCTGAAACTTTCGCCACTTTAGATAAACGATACTCTTTTTCAATACCATAAATATTTTGATAATATTTACGAATGTCGGTCAATTTATGCTTTTTAACAAAAGGTTTAATTTGGGTCGCCAATTCTGTTAAAAAATGGCCTGCACCACAAGCATAATCAATCACTTTAGGCGGTTGCTCATTTTTAATAATAACGGTTTCTAGGGGTAACGACATCAAAATAAAGCGAGTAATGGGCATGGGGGTAAAAAATTGCCCTTCCGATTGCTTAAAGCCCTGGTCAAGAAAAAATTCAAACATATCCCCTAAAAATTGATTTTGCTGGTCACCATTCAGCTGAATGTCTTGAATCATCCACACAATTTTGAGCAAAACAGTTGCGTTTTGATAAAACAGTTTTTCGTTATGTACATCAATAAACGAGAAATCGCTATTCGTAAAATATTTTTGCTGACGAAAATGGCGTAAAATGACATCACGAGTTGCATCAGGGTCGTTTTTGAAAAACTTAAATGCCTCTCGAATGGTTTGGGTATCAATATAAGTTACATCCTCTTTCAAAAACTGTTTCATGCCATCACGATATAACCGTTGTAAACGGTCAATCAACTCAAAATAAGAATCAAAGGCAATCCCTTTCCAATAAAATTGCAGGTCGTATGGATTGTGCTTTTCATCAACTATCTTACACAAGAAAAGATTAACTAACTTATCAAATGCGTTTTCACGTCCTGAAACATTATGTTGACGTAAAATAGTGGCAAACTCATGATATTTAGGTTGAATATCAGTTTGTGTAACAATTCTTAAATCGCTAACTTCATATTTATCTTTCCCAATATGGTAAGGTTGAATGTTTTTTTCGAAAATTCCCTGAGTGGTATATTCTCGTTTATAAGTTTCTGTCCATACCTTAAAGCGTTCTTTAACACTATTTGCCTCTTTAAAGGATTTGAGCGTTTTATCATCATCTAAAATTTGAGTATTGTCACGATGAGAAATAATGTAAGAAAGATATGTTAATTCATCATTTTGCCAATCGGAAGTATATAAACAAAGAAATTCAACATCAGACATTTGTTGAGTATAACTAAATAATTGGTCACCATCTAAAAATGTCTCTTTCCATGCCTTTTCAAATTCTTTCCCCTGAGTTTTACATTCAATAATTAATAATGGCTTTTTGTTATTACCTCGTACTAAAATATCAGCCCGCCCCCCACTTGCTCCATGTCCCAGTTTCCACTTAGGTTCAAGTTCCAAATGTACAGGTTTGTACCCTTTTTCTAACAGGCGGTGAACACACTCAAACACCACAAAATTTTCAGGGGCTGAAAAGTTACAGGTTTGTCTTTCATTAATCAACATGCCCTTATCTTTATCTTCGGGATAAATTAAAGTTTTATTCCCAAAATCTACCTTAAGTATCGCCTCAACATAAGGAAAATATTTGGAAAAAATTTGACCTTCGGTGGTAAAGCCGAGTTTGAGCAATAGACTTTTAAAATTTGTTTCAGTTATCATAAATAGTACCGTTGTTCGTCTAAAATGGTTTTATCTTTCAATCTGACAGCATAACATAGCTAACCAAATATCGCAACCTAACCGCATATGACACATTACCCCAACTCCCGTAACACTTGGCTATATGCCCGCAATCGCATGGCGCGCACCTCGCGGCGGTGGCCGATGAGCCATTTGAGGCCCTCCTCCAGCCATTGCCAGGCAAAGGTCAGCCAGATAAAAAGGTGTAATAGTCTCGCCCAGGTTGCGCCAAAATATTTGTGGGTGTAATAAATTTTACTCCGTTGAAAACGCAATGTCCGCGCCGCGATGCCCTGCTCACTGGATTTACCTTCATAATGGATAATTTGGGCGCGGGGCAAATAGTGAATTTGCCAGCCATGCTGACGGCAACGGCGACACCAATCGGTTTCCTCAAAATACATGAAAAAGTGTTGGTCAATAAAACCGACTTGCTGCCAGGTTGCGCGGCGAATCAAAATGGCCGCACCGACCACCCAATCAACGGGTTGCACCTGGTCAGGGGAAACATCCACCAGGTGATACTGTTGGGCGTAATAATTATGAGGAAACCATTGCCCGATGAGGGTACTTTCCATGAAGAGTGAGCCTAACGTGGGGAAACGGCGGCGCGAGGATTGAATTGAACCATCAGGCC
>JAIFLK010000344.1 GCA_020049115.1 Chloroflexota bacterium
TTCTATTCATCATTCATCTCCTAACTCAGATTAAGCGTTCAGGGGTAGTCATCGGATGACTGTTAGTCATCGGATGACTAAAGGCCAGATAAGGCTAATTCGCTGACCCATTGAACGCTCATCATTATTCTTCTAAGTGGCAATTACCACAAATTTAAGCAAGTTATTTTTGTAGTAGGTAAGCTATTGCCCCTTAAGTGGTTTTTGAGTATAATTTGTGCAAACTTAACGGGCTAGGAATAAATGACACTATTATTTTAGCCGCAGCCATAAATGAACATTGAGGCCACTCCATGAAAACAGTGGACAAAACTGTTATAGAACGAGTTGATTTAGAACAAACTTTGGCTAAAGCCAATCGTCGAGCAGCGTTGCTCAATGCTGCTGCCCAAGTCAGCCGCATTATCTCGTCGATTCTTGACCCTGAGGAGCTACTGTCTCGCACGGTTGATATTATTTGTGATACTTACCTATTTTATTATGCCGGGGTATTTCTCATTGAAGAATTTCCTGATGGCCGACGTTGGGCGGTCTTACGGGCAGGTCGAGGTCGAGCAGGCCAATTGATGATGCAACATGGACATAAATTAGAGGTAGGCGGTCGCTCAATGGTGGGCGCGTGTACTTCTTTGAATGAAGTCCGAATTGCGTTTGATGTAGGACAAGAAGCTGTTTGGTTTAACAATCCCTTTTTACCCGATACCCGTTCAGAAATGGCCTTGCCTTTAGCCATTGGAACAGAAGTCATGGGCGCGTTAACCGTCCAAAGTGTGGAAGAGGCCGCCTTCTCGGATGAAGATATTTCTTCATTACGAGCCTTAGCTGACCAGTTAGCCATCGCCATCAAAAATGCCCGTTTACACCGCCAAAACACCGAATTACTCAATATTGCGGCTCGGCGGGCCGCTTTATTACAAGCGGGGGCGCGTGTCAGCCGCAGTATCACCTCCATTTTAGACCTCGGCGACCTCCTATCTAATACAGTTGAAACAATCTGTAAAGAATATGAGTTCTATTATGCAGGCATTTTCTTGATTGATGATGCCCTGGATGAAGCAGGTAAAAAATGGGCGGTTTTACGGGCAGGCAGCGGCGAACCAGGCAAAAAAATGTTGGAGAAGAATCACAAGTTAGATGTGGGCGGTAACTCCATGATTGGGGCAGCGACGGGTCAAAATGAAGCGCGGATTTCATTAGACGTGGGTGAAGAAAAAGTGTGGTTTAGTAACCCATTTCTGCCCAAAACTCGCTCCGAAATGGCCTTACCGTTACACATTCATAACAAAGTGATTGGGGCATTGACCATTCAAAGTGAGAAAGAGGCCGCTTTCTCGGAAGAAGATATTTCTTCATTACAAATTATGGCTGACCAATTAGCGGTCGCCATTAACAATGCCCGTCTGTTACAAGATTTAGAAAAGGCCAACCATGAGCTTGTCCGCACTAAAACCTTTGAAAGTATTGCCACCGCCACGGGTGAAACCATTCACTGGGTGGGCAACAAGGCCGCACCCATTCCCGCCTGTGTCAGCCGTATCCGTGAGGATTTGGGCAATTTCTTATACATTGGTAAACAGTTATTACAAGATGATGAGGATTTACTCGCCGAAAATCCTTTGGCTGAATTATTAGTCGAAACGGGCAAAATCATTGAAGAGCGTCAACCTGATGTGGAAGTGCGGGTCAGTCGGTTGAAAAAGAAGCCACTCAGCAAACTGCGCCGCATGTTGGACATTGAGTCGGTGTTGGAAGATTTAGAAATAATCGAAAAAAGTGCCACCACCATCCTCCAAATTAAAGAGGATTTAATTGGCCCAGCACGACGGCAACGCTGGAAAGAAACTGACCTGGTGGAAATTGTCCAAGATAATATCAAAGGTTTTGGTCTGCCCAAAGGCACCGTTTCTTACAGTGTTGATGGACAAGTTCCCACGGTGCGGGTTGACCCGATGCAGATGGGGCGGGTGGTGATTAACTTGGTGAAAAATGCGATGGAGGCCATGGATGAACAAACCATTCCCCATATTTTCATTGCTATTCGTCAGGAAAACCCCGATTTTGTGACGGTAGATATTGCTGATAATGGGTGTGGTATTCCCGAAGAAGAATTAACTAAGATTTGGTTGACTTTCCATACCAGTAAAGCCAAAAAAGGTGGCACGGGGCTAGGGTTGCCCGCGTGTTTGCAGACCGTGGAACGCATGGGGGGCAAAATCTCGGTGTTCAGCCAAGTTGGGGTCGGGTCAACCTTTAGTTTACAAATCCCCATTTGGAAGCCAGGGGATGAAAAACGGTTTGACATGAATTAGGACTTACGCAAACACCTCACCCCAGCCCTCTCCCAAAGAGAGAGGGGAGACAAGAGACTCCCTCGCCTTTTGGGAGAGGGCTGGGGTGAGGGGCAAAATCTTGAAATACTGAGACTTGGCTTTTGCGTAAGTCCTATGAATTAAAGGCTTTTTGATGACGGGAGTGCAAACCTTTAGTGGACTGTTCATTTAGTTTTTAGTACATGGTCAGACAAGAATGTCCGACCTACCAACGGTAGAACAGACATTCCTGTCTGTTCGATATATGCTAATAATTAAATGAACAGTGTATTAGGTTTGCCTAAAATTTGCGGCGCAAACCTAAAGGTTTGCACTCCACAAGCAAAAGTCCATAGTTAGTAAAGTTTTTGCTGAATCTACTGTGTTTGTATTATTATATGCAGGCAAATCTTCATTTATTAAAGAGGGGACAAGACCATGGGTGTAACCCAAACCGAGACAAACATTACCCTGGATAAAGCCATTCGTCGCGCGAATTTACTCGCGGCGGCGGCGGAAGTAAGTCAGAATGTTTCCCACATCCTAGACATTGATGAGTTACTTCCTAAAACTGTTAATATTATTTGTAATGCCTACGGCTTCTACTATGCGGGGATTTTCCTCATAGACGAGGCTGGCGAGTTTGCCGTCCTGCGAGCAGGGCGCGGTGAACCAGGCCGTATTATGATGGAAAACAACCACAAATTAGCCGTGGGTGGAAATTCCATGATTGGGGCGGCCACGGCCCTCAGTGAAGCCCGTATTTCGTTAGACGTGGACACGGAAAAGGTGTGGTATCCTAACCCCGTTTTGCCTGAAACACGTTCTGAAATGGCCTTGCCCTTAGCCGTCGGCCCCAAAGTGATTGGGGCGGTAACGGTACAAAGTACCGCTGAAGCCGCTTTCTCTGATGAGGATATTTCTTCCTTACAAGCCATGGCGAATCAACTGGCAATTGCCATTGAAAATGCCAGCCAACGGCGTGAATTGCTGCATACCCATGCCGAATTGCTCCGTACTAAAACTTACGAAGCTATCGCCACCGCGACGGGCGACGCGATTCACTGGATTGGCAATAAATCTGAACCCATTCGTAGCTCTGTCAAACGAATTCGGGAGGACTCGGAAACGCTCTTGTGTGCCATTGCGGAGGCGTTGAAAGACGCACCCATCGGCATCAAGAACCATCCTGTGATTGATTTGCTCATGCGAGAAACGGCGATTGTTCACCAAAACAATTCCGAAATGAGCGAAATGTTAGACCGTTTGAAAGAGAACAATTCCGAAATGAGCGAAATGTTAGACCGTTTGAAAGAGTATTCGCCCAAACGATTAGCTCGCCACTTGAGCATTAGCTCTATCCAAGAAGACTTACAGATTATTGATGAAGCGGCGGTGCTGATTCAACAAATCAAAGAGGAACTCATTGGCCCCGCCCGCGAACATGCGCCTCGCCCCGCGATGGTGAATGATGTGTTCCAAGATGCGATTAGTGGGCTAGAGTTGCCGCATAATGTAGAGTTACAAATTGGTTTGCCCGCCAATTTACCCTTGGTGGTGGCTGACCCCTTACAGCTTAATCGGGTCTTTGTTAATCTGCTTAAAAACGCCTACGAGGCCATGGAAGAGCAAGCCAAACCGCAAATTAAAGTGTCTGCCAAATTAGATGACAACCAAAATTTTGTGATTGTTTCCGTCACCGATAATGGCATTGGGATTGAAAGCGAAAGACAAGATAAAATTTGGATTAGTTTCCATACCACTAAAGGCTTAAAAGGCCATGCTGGCTTAGGTTTAGCCGCATGTCGTTTAATTATGGAACAAATTGGCGGCGAAATTACGGTCGCCAGTGAATTAGGTCATGGGACAACGTTCACCGTGAAACTCCCCACTTATACCCCACCTGAAACTCCTGCACCTTTAACTCAAGGCACAGGTAAAATATTATTGGTGGATGACCAGGATGATTGGTCTAATTTCGCGGCCAACGTCTTACAAGCCAATGGATATAACATCGAACGGGCGGGTGAAAATTACAAAGCCACCGATTATACACCCTATAATTTGGTGATAGTGGATGACATTCTGGTAAAAGGTGACTCCGAGAATGTACTAAAAGAGATTAGAAAAGCCGGCTCCATTACCAAAACATTAGTCTTTACTTCCAACCCACGGGTTGAGCGTACCAAAGACCGCAAGTTACTGGGTGTATTCGATATGATTCCGAAACCATATACGCCCGCCGACCTTTTGATTAAAGTGAAAGAAACCATAGACTTATTTACGATGCTTAACATCGCTTGAGAAGGGAGATGAATGTTCCATGGATGAATCCAGAATTTTGCTGGTAGATGATGAAGAAAACTTAGGAAAAGACCCTTTTTCGTGAAGGTGGCTATGATGTAGAAACGGCGGGAGGAAATGTAGAGGGTTACGAATTGTTCTTGGAAGCCCATGGCAACGATGAACCCTTTAATTTAGTCATTGTAGACTTAAATATGCCCGATTTTGATGGCAAAGAGAAAAAATATGCGGGTCTTTCGCTCTTAGCCAAAATTAAAGAACAGTTCCCTGATACGCCGATTATTGTCAACTCGGCGTGGGACGAAGTTGAAATTGCCAAAAAGTGTATTGACGCTGGGGCAACGGATTATTTCGTCAAGGGTCGAAATGACCAAATGTTAAAGAAAATTCGCGCCGCGCTCGGCGTAGCGGATGAGTAATTCTTAGGTAGATACAATCAACACAGGTTCGATATTTAGTTGATTAGTAAGTTAGTGGATTGTTTGCTTAATTTTAATTATTAAGTAAACAATCCACTAACCTCAAGAGTATAAAACATGAGCAAAAAGAAGAACCAGCCTAATGACGAAATAGTTAAAATATTGAAATCTGGTGATATTACTCGTATTTATTTTAATGAATTTGCGATTGGGGCTTCTAAAAATGATATATTCATTTTGCTTCGCCGTAATGGGAGGGAAGAAGCCATTGTTAATGCCTCACATTTAGCCGCAAAATCTTTAGCTATTGCCATAAAAGAAGCACTTAATGAAATGGGTATGGATTTAGAAGAAGAAACTTCTGAGGATGTTGAATCAGAATGATGTATTATAACTTTTTAGAACAAAAATCCCCTCCAAAAATATCCTTACAGCAACAACGTAATGATTTCAAAGCCAAAATATTTCATAATGACGCGATTATTTACTTTGAGTCCATCAATCCCCCACAACAAAAGCTACCACTCGCTGAACTAAATAAGTTTAGAACAAAGCTAAAACCTATTCAACTGCCACATGAAGTTCTCAAGTTATCAGAATTATTTTTTGCAACGCCTCAGCACTATGTATTTAAGCGCATTAAGGAATTAATGACGTTATTTGAGGAAGAGGAAGATAACTCTATATCGATTGAGTCGCTCAAATCTATGCTGACTTTTTTGTTTGGGCTTCATAAATTTATCGAACCAAGTATTACCTTAAATGAAAATGGACTTTTTCAAGCAAGCTGGAAAAAAAGCAATCATAATTTGGTTACTTTGCGGTTTAAAGAACAAGAATCATTAGACTATGTTATTTTCAAACCGAGCCTGTATGGTCAAAAAGCAGCAATATTTAATGGTCACATGACAATTTTTGATTTTAAGGTTAAGGCACTCAATTTAGCTATTGAACTCATAACGAAGTGAATAACATGACCGAAATTCAAGAAGGTACAGCGGCACGATATTGTAAGCCTGCGACTTTAGATAAACAAACGCAATATCCTGAGAGTTCTGCTTTTCAACTAAGAATAATAAATGGCATACAAGAGAAATATTTGTCATTTTATCTATTAGATTTTTTTGCTAGGGCTACAGAACACGAAAATGTAATAGAAACCAAAAATACCATGGAACAAAATGGATTTAAACTCAAAGCAAATGGTGTTTTTGCCTTGCTTGATATTAAACAATCCAAAGAGTATATTTTTGAACAAATTGTGGAAACCATTTCATATAAAGAACTAAATTTACCTCATTGTGGGTTATTTCATGATTATGCTGATTTGGTTATGTCCGAATATTTAGTACAAAGTATAAGAACTTGTTATATAATAAAAAGTTTATAAACATTGTTTTTAATCGAAATAGGGGCATTTTCAAAAATGTTCCCTATTTTTATTTACAGGGAGTAAAAGATGAAATTTGTCATTATTGATTATGGCGTGGGTAACTTTAGAAACGTGCAAAAAGCCTTTGAGGTCATCGGGGCAGAAGCCGAAATCAGCGAATCAGTCTCGGTGGTCAACGCGGCAGATGCCTTGATTTTACCTGGCGTGGGCGCGTTTGGCGATGCCATTGACCATGTGCGGGCGCGGGGCTTGGACGAGCCAATTCTGGCGGCGGTTAAAGCGGGTAAACCCCTCATTGGTATCTGCGTGGGCATGCAATTGTTGTTTGACAGCAGCGAAGAAATCGGTCAGCATGTCGGTCTTGGTATTTTGCCAGGGCAGGTGAAACGCTTTCCCACCAACCTGACCGTCCCGCACATGGGCTGGAATCAAATTGAGCCAACCCATGACCATCCCTTGTTGCAAAATATTTCTCAGGGCGATTTTGCCTATTTTGCCCACTCCTATCATGTTGTGACCGCCAACCCCGACGACGTTTTAGCCCAAACCGATTACGGGCAAAAATTCGCCTCGGTGGTGGGGCGGGATAATGTTTGCGCCATTCAATTTCACCCCGAAAAAAGCCAGCATGTTGGCTTACAAATTCTCAAAAATTTTATTGGCTTTGCCCAAAGAGTTTAAATACCATGAAACTTTACCCTGCAATTGATTTGAAAGATGGCAAATGTGTCCGTTTGACTCAGGGCGACCCTGACCGTCAAACAATTTATAGCGATTCCCCCGCACTAATGGCCGAAAAATGGGCTGAATTAGGCGCGGATTGGATTCATGTGGTCAATTTAGACGGCGCACTCGGCGACCCGCAAAAATCGGCCAAAAATTTAGATGCCTTACAAATGATTTTAGACAGCGTAACTACCCCCGTCCAGTTTGGCGGCGGCTTACGCACTATTGAGGACATCAACCGCGTCCTCACCATGGGCGTGAGTCGCGTGGTCATTGGCTCTATGGCCGCAGACCGCCCGCGCCAAATGCTAGATATTCTCGCCCAATTTGGCCCCGCCCAAATCGCCCTCGGCTTAGATGTGCGTGACGGCAAAGTTGCCACCAGTGGCTGGCGCACCTTGTCTGAAACCGACCCCGTAAAATTGACCCAAATGATTCACGCCGCAGGTTTAACCCATGTCATCTTCACCGATATTTCCCGTGACGGCATGTTAAGCGGGATTAACCTTGAGGCATCATTGGCTCTGGCGAAAGCAGGCCAAAATCCACATGGCAATAAACCGCCCTTTCAGGTGATTGTCTCTGGCGGCGTGGCGAATATGGAAGATGTTAGGCAAGTGAAAGCCCATGAAGCTGAGGGGTTAGAAGGCTTAATTATTGGCAAGGCGTTATATACGGGCGCGATTGATTTGGCGGAAGCGGTTAAAATAGCGCGAGGGGAATGAGGAATTAAATAGAATCAACAAGATTAATAAAAACAAATCATTT
>JAIFLK010000131.1 GCA_020049115.1 Chloroflexota bacterium
TTATACCGATTTAATGATTTTCGTAGGGGCAGGGCTTGTCCCTGCCCGCAATGGGGGCAAGCACAAGGCATTGCCCCTACAAAATGCCAACGATTTTTTAATCGGTATAAACTCTAATAATTAACGCTTTTAAAAATATTGTTCTAGCGAACCACTTCTCACGGTATCAAGAGTAAAACAATGAAAGCCACCGCTAACCAGCTGACGATGACGATGTTGCACAGGAATGGGTGTAAAGTGATGGTGTTCAAGTATCTTAATCAATTCTGGAAACAACGAATTAACAATCAATTTGTCGCCATCAATTGACAGCACATTTAAATCTATCAGGTCACTTGACAAGATGAAATCGTCAGGTTCATAATTCGGAAAGTTTCGTTTATTGGGTTCAGGGGCATATATTTTATCCCATTTTTGCAATGCTGGTGGCAATTTTTCGACATCTTTGGGCGACCGCACCAACAATGTTCCTGGTTTCAAGGGAATGACCGTAGTATCAATATGATTATCGGTAATTTTATCAAGTTTATGCATGCGAATTTTTCCGTCAAGATGGCGTTTTAACCATTGAAATCCAAGTTCATGATTGTAATTTGACACATTAACAATCCAATCTTGACCAAAACGCATACATTGTGCGCCATCAAACATCAGTTCATAACCAACATCATATACTGAGGCAGGCTGTGAATAATCTCTTGAAATATTATCTAGATTGTAAGCATTCTCTATGTATTCCTCTGGGTTTTTAACATAAGAAAGGTCAAAGGAACGCTCAAGCATCATCGGTTTGGGCATAAGAGTCCAATGTGACCCCGCCTTAAAGTATTCATACAGGATGGGTTTAAGAAGATCATTTTCGTAATAACGGGAACGTATCATTGGTGCAGTTTCAATGATTTCATTACCCGCAATGATAATCTGGTCTCGGATGTTGAGGGCGGCTAAGGTCGTTGTTTCCCAGTAAGGTGTCTTAATTATATCAACTTGGTTCAATTTGGAAGGGCGATGTACGACTATATCAAGCTGCTCCAACACCTCAACCAAACCATTGATGTCTTCCTCCAACTCATCAATATATTTCTGTTTTATCATTTTTGGGGCTGTTATCGGGAACTGCTCATGGATCAAATCATGATAAAAGAGTTTGAAAGATTGCTCAATGGGAGGTAGAGCATAATTATAAGCAGAACCAACAATAACCTCTTTTAACGGAGACCACTCGTCATAACTATTAATTAGTACATTCATTATTTTTTCTCCTTCTTTCTGAATCTTATTTGTTGTGGGAATTAACGAAATAAATTAGTATTATTATTATTATTGTTGTTGTTGACTTTGCTGCAAGAATCTCTTTTGGGTGATTTGCCAAAAATCATAGTATCAGTATATTAAGATTTTGCCCCCTCACCCTTTTCCAAAGTCCCCATTCGGGAAGTAATTATCATTAACCACCTCAACCCCCATGCGTTTGGCCTCCGTCACTAAACGATAGGTCAAGTCATAAACCTGTTTGCGCCACGCCAGAGCGTTCGGTCACTAGGCTGGTCGCGAGTTGCTCCCGTAACGATAAGGTTAAGGGGTCAGGTGGCGGGGATAAATCAGGGTGTTTGAAGCGGTCTTGGCTACTGATAGCACTCTCACCCTGTTTGAGCAATTGCCAAAAATCGGCAGGGCTGTTGATGCCGCCAGGTAGCCGACAACCTAAGCCAATGACCGCAATGCCATCAGGTGGGGTAAGGGTTGTTTTTTGGGTAATTTTGAGATTTTGTGTTGCATGCGATAATGTCCAACTCCAAATTGTATTGGGAGGTACTCCTTTATAGTTAGGACTTTCGCTTGAGGAGTGCGAAAATTTTATTTTCGCCCGTCAAAATAAAATTTTGACACTCCTGTTTGCGACCAAAATGGGCTATAAGCAAAAGTCCTAATAGTGATGGGACTTTGAAATATTAAACGTGTACTTGTCTTATATTACGGTAATAAATGTTCCTACACTAAATTTCTTGCATGACCTTCAACTCCCAACCCGCGTATACCATAACAATAGATTTCAATTGAATGGCGTTAGCTATGGCTTGGAGGCGCGGGTCTTGGCGATACTGTTGTAATTGGGCTTGGCCTTCTTGGATTTTTTCCTGTAATAATGTTTCATTGAACTCGCTGCGGGTGAGGTATTTCAGTTCAATTAAATAGCCAAATTTAAGGCGTTCATGTTTGAAGAGAAAGGGTTCTAAATATAAATCCACAAAACCCTTGCCCATTTCATGCTCGGTGCGGGTCATGAAATAATCTAATCCGCCACATTAAGATAGGCTAACAGGAAAGTTTGAATGACCTTTTCACCACTTAAATAATCACGAATAGCAGTTTGTTGCTCAATCTCACGCGCCAGAAATTCAAAAACGGGTTGCCATTCGCCCTGATAGGCCATGCGCTTGATTAAACTCGCTAATCGCCACACATCTAAGCGAAATACATTGACATCTTCATAGCCGTCGCGGAAATAACTATACATCAATTGTAAGACAGTTTCATTAGGAACTTGTAAATCTTCGTCCTCAGTATAACTTAATAAGCCAAAATAGTAAAGTAATGAAATGAAGTTAATCGGTTTAGTGAGTTGCTCCATCGGGAAGCTAATCTGAATGTCGCCACCCATGAGTTGGCGATTGGTAATAATTTCTTGCAGATAACTAAAATTACCATTGAGTTGGCGATTTAAGGTCATGAGGTGACGCAACTTACCGTAGTCTATCTTTACATTTTGGTCAATCATGCTATCAGGCGAGGCATTGTGGTTTAAATAATGGTCAATAAAGTACAATACCATGTCAGTGTTAAACATATCTTGGGTGGCTTTGCGGGCGAAACGATAGTGATTGTACCATTTTTGCATTAAAGGCAGCAGTTCATTCACAGGCATGGAGTAATAATTTAGAATGTCTATCACATCTTGTTGGGTGAAGCCTAACAGTTCATTAAAATTTCGTTCCAGGCTGATATGCTTACCAATGTTAAAGCCACTGGTCACATCATCCATCGTGACGGGTGAGACTCCCGTAATAAAGAGTCGGGCGAGGCCACTTTTGCTAGTGCCTGCCGTACCCTTCAAAATATTGAAGAAGAAACGATAGAAACCCGCCCCATGTGTAATTTCGCGATAGGCGAGTTGGCCTTGCGTTGCCATGATGGTGTTGGTGAAATTGTCATATTCATCTATGAAGACGTAGGTTTGGTAGCCATGAAAGCCAATGTAATCTAGGGCAAATTGGAGTTTTTGTGAACCTGTGGTGGCGAGGGCAATTCGTGAGAAATAGTTATCACCGACTAGATGACGATATTTTTCACCAAAATCAAGTAAGCGATTACTAACATATTCATCAAATGACTTTTCCACTTTATCTAATTCAGGGTTGATTTGTGAGAAGTTAAACGATAAGATGAGGTAACGATTTTTCTCAGGGGTGGGCTGCTGATAGATGTAACTATCTTGAAATAGCGCGTCAAATTCATCAATTGTTGCTATGTCATAGTAACTTTCTAACATAGAGAGTAATAAAGATTTACCAAAGCGGCGCGGGCGAATAAATAAAAGATACAGTCCCATGTCCTCTAATTGGGGAATGTATTTCGTTTTATCTAAATAGTAATAATTGCCCTGCTTGACCGTTTGGTAACTAGCGATACCATAGGGAATTTTTTTTAAGGTCATGTGGCCTCCTGATTATGTGAGGTGAGGTTAATTCACCGCAAATTCGGTAAAACGGCGTTTGTAGGGGCTATAAAAAGCTAACACAATATCTTCTTTGGGAACACCTGCGGCGACGAGGGCCGTGGCGACCCCTTCGGAGGTGCCGTCATGTTCAATCCAAATTTTGCCTTGTTTCAAGCGCATGTGGATGACTGCTCCATGCATACGCCCCACGAGATTCCAGCCAACGTACATGAGTTGATAGCTATCTTGATTTTCGTCAAAAATTAGTAAGGTTTCAATATCCCCTACGCTAGGGGGATAGGCGGCATCTTGGGTTAAAATGTCTTTGATGAGGGCGCGATAACGGGTTATTTTATCCATTGTTCAATCACCTCTTTTTCAGAATTGAACGTAATAAGTTTCAATTGATAATCTTGCAATAATACCTGGCCTGAAATGTCTGTAAATAATTCGATATAGGCTTCATGGTCAAGGGCAAGATATAATACTCGTTCAGGTTCAATGCGAGTTAACCAACTTTTATAAATTTCATATTGCCCAATGGCTTTTTCTAATTCAGAAATGATGGAATTACTGGCAAAACTTTTTATTTCAACCACAATTTTTTGACTTGCTTTCTCAGCAGCAATGAGTAATTTTTCTGCCCCTAAATCGGCATATACTTTGCGTACACCGAAAGAAATGGTGAATGGGTCATGCGTTATATTCCAACCATCTTTGATAATACATCGTTTTACTAAGTCATGGACACGATCTTTAGCTGGCATGTTGAGTTATTATTTTTCCTTTTATTTATCATACTTCCCCAAAACTAAACAGGCATTTTGCCCGCCTAGCCCAAAGGAGTTGGAGAGAACCACTTTCACGTTATGGTCGCGGGCATGGTTGGGGACGTAATCTAAATCACAGTCAGGGTCGGGCTGGTCGTAATTGATGGTAGGGTGAAGGGTGTTTGTTTCGATAGATTTCACGCAGGCTAGAGCCTCAATTGCGCCTGCCGCACCAAAGGCGTGACCTGTCATGCTTTTGGTGGCACTGATGGGGATTTGATAGGCCGACTCGCCAAAAACGGTTTTGATGGCGCGGGTTTCGGCTGCGTCACCGAGAGGGGTGCTGGCCCCGTGAGCGTTGATGTAATCCACTTGTTCGGGGCGAACACCTGCCGATTTTAAGGCCCAGGTCATGGCGCGAATCGCGCCGCGTGATTCGGGGTCGGGGGCGGCAATGTGGTAGGTGTCGGAAGATAACGCGCCGCCTAATATCTCGGCGTAAATGGTCGCGCCGCGCGCGAGGGCATGGGGCAAACTCTCTAGGACGAACATGGCGCAACCTTCCGCAAGCACAAAGCCGTCACGTTGGGCATCAAAGGGGCGGCTGGCACGGGCGGGGTCGGCATTGCGCGTAGAGAGGGCGTGCATGATTTTGAAGCCTAAAATGGTGACATCCATGATAGCGGCCTCTGCGCCTCCCGCCACCATAACCTCACATTGACCGCGCCGAATGACCTCGGCGGCTTCATATAAAGCAACATTTCCTGCGGCGCAAGCGGTGGAGGTGGTGTTGGAATAACCCTGAGTATTTAGCTTAATGCAAATGTGAAAAGTTGACAAATTTGGCAGCGCGGCGGGAAGGGAAAAGGGGTTGACTTGCCTGATACCTTTTGTAATATAATCGCGGATGCCCTGTTCGGCCTTGTCAAATCCACCCATAGAAGTACCTAACATTACGCCCGCGCGCTCGGCTAACTCTTCATTAAAAGGGTGGCTTAAGCCTGCATGGTCAACGGCTTGAATGGCGGTGGCGGCGGCAAATTGCGGGTCAACGGCTTGAATGGCGGTGGCGGCGGCAAATTGCGAACAACGTGCCATGCGCTTGGCCTCTTTGGGGCTGTAATAATGGTGTGGGTCAAAATTTTTGACCTCGCCACCAAAGCGAATGGGCAAACCCTCGGTTGCAAACAGGGTGAGGGGGGCGATGCCTGATTGTCCCATGATGAGCTTTTGCCATGTTTCAGCGGCGGTGTGGCCGAGTGGGGTGATGGCGCCGTAACCCGTTATTACGACTCGTTGATGTGGCGGGCGGTCTAGCAAGGCGAACTCCTTTGTAAATTAGGAATTGGGAATTAGAAATTAAAAATTACAGATGGTAACTGACAAATGACTAAGGACAATTGACCAATGACAACTGACCAATGACCAATGACTAAAGTATAATAGAGATGGGGCTAACTTACAAAGTGGATAGGTTGGGGCAATTGCTTATAATGGTTAGATATGGTAAGATGATGGTTTATTCAGTAGTTATAAAGGGGAGTCCAAATCTTTAGATTTGATGGAGTCAAATCTAAAGATTTGGACTCCATCAAACCTAATGGTTTGGACTCCGTAGGTAAATATTATGATACCAATTACGATAAAATTACGAAACTTCATGGCCTATCGTCAGGCCGAGTTAGATTTTCAGGGCTTTCATTTGGCCGCGTTGACGGGCGCGAATGGGGCGGGGAAAAGTAGTTTGCTGGATGCGATTACGTGGGCGTTGTGGGGCAAGGCGCGGGCAAAGACCGATGATGAGTTGATTCATTTGGGGCATGAGGAAATGGAGGTGGAGTATAGTTTTGGTTTGTTGGGTAATGTCCACCAAATTGTACGGAAGCGTAATCGGAGTGGTAAGGGACGCTCGACGCTGAGTTTTCAGGTGAAGGTGGGGGAGGGCTGGCGGACACTGACGGAGACCTCGACGCGGGCGACTCAGGCGAAAATCAATGAGGTCATGCGGCTGGATTACGATACATTTATTAATTCGGCGTTGCTGTTGCAGGGGCGTGATGCGGAGTTTACCACGAAGACGGCGGGTGAACGTAAAGACATCTTAAGCGATATTTTGGGCTTGGGCATGTATGAGCTGTATGAAAAACGGGCGAAGGATAAGGCCAATG
>JAIFLK010000216.1 GCA_020049115.1 Chloroflexota bacterium
AGTCCGCAATTATTTGCGGGCTGTCCGCAAAGGATTGCGGACTCCTAATGGTCATCATAAAAGTGTAAGTCTCAAACGAAATGCAGTATAGAACGGGATTGCCAGAATAAGCGCGGATGGGGGTTCTTAAGCCATTATAATGGCTGACCAATAATCGGCTCATGCGGGTAATCCTGTTATTTATTTGATAGAGTTAAGATGGCTTGATTATAAAACGGTGGATTTATTGGGGCAAATAAAAATAGAGCTACAAGGTTTCAAAAACCTTGCAGCTCTAGGGCAATCATTACGGTTCATTAACGGGTGGTGTTTCCTGTGACTCAGTGGCTTGTTGCGCGGCGAGTCGTTCATCAATCCAGGCATTGAGTTGTTTCAGGGATTTAAATTTGAGAATCTCGCCAAACAGTTGCTCTAAATCTTTCAAGGTCAATTGGCGCAAGCGCAACATAACCTGATTTAAGGTTTTTTCAGCAAAATGAAACTTTTGCTTAATCAGTTTGAGCAGCATATCAATGCTGTAATCTTGTAATACTTCTCGGACAAGTTCTTGCCCACTGGGTAGTTCTCTTAACGGGACTAAATTTAACATTTTGGCTAACTCCTTGTAAGTTAAGGTTCTAAATTTTTGCTCAATTAACTGAGTTAAAACTTCTAACAAACGTTGTTCCGCCGCAGGGTCAGGGCTGTTGCTATGAATATGTTGCACCCATGTCACGAAATTTTGCCTAACTTCGGTCTCGTTGTCAACTATAAAGGGACGCAATACATTTAGGGCTAAACTGGTGTCGGGTAAATTCTTTAACACCTCTGGCAATTTTAGCGAAATAATCCGTTGGGTTTTATCCGTAATGCTAATGCCTGGTATAAGACCAAAGCCAGGGTCATGCTTTTCCTCAAACCAAATCACCACCGCTAACCAGGGGCTACCTTGTTGGTCAGGGTGTTGGTTAAAATAAAGGGCGATTTCTAGTAAGATACGCCAATACATGCCCTCATCTTTTTTGGCCTGTACCTCGACAAAGTACAGCGGCTCACCCTTGACCATCGGCTCAAGAAAACCATCGAGTCGTTTCTCGGCGGTTTTGAGAGTAATACTTTTGAATTGATACGGACATGCGGGTATAGTGTCAATGAGTTCAAAGAAGATTTGAGGCGCAGTTTGAAATAATTGGTAAAATAAAGCGTCAGATTTCATGGGCTATTCCTATGCGGGGCTGGTGGCTTGGATGATACATTTGATTATAACCCACCTGTCAAAAAACAAAAAAGCGAGTGGCTAAATGCCCACTCGCTTTTTTTATTACCTAATAAAACCCTACTTCGCAATATCTACGGCACGCGTTTCCCGAATGACCGTCACCTTAATTTGGCCTGGATATTGTAAATTTTCCTCAATCCGCCGCGCAATGTCCTTCGACATTTTCAGGGCTTGGTAATCGTCCACCGCCGTCGGGTTCACAATAATGCGAATTTCTCGCCCCGCTTGAATGGCAAAGGTTTCCTCTACGCCCTCAAACGAGTTGGCAATATCTTCCAACGCCTTAATCCGTTTGACATAATTCTCTAAACTTTCGCGCCGCGCCCCTGGCCGCGCCCCCGAAATCGCATCAGCAATCTCCACAATCACCGCCTCCAGCGACTCCTGCTCCACCTCATGGTGGTGCGAGGCGATACAGTTGACCACTTGCGGCGAACAACCGTAACGTTTCGCCATCTCCGCCCCAATAATCGCGTGCGGCCCTTCCATTTCATGGTCAATCGCCTTGCCAATATCATGTAACAAAGCGGCCTCACGACACAACTCCACATCTGCGCCGACTTCATTAGCAATAATGACCGCCAAACGTGAGGCTTCAACGGCATGGGCATGTTGATTTTGCCCATAACTCGTCCGATATTTCAGCCGCCCCAACAGTTTCTTCAACTCAGGGTGCAGCCGCGTAACTCCCGCCTCAAATACCGCGCGGTCACCTTCTTCCACAATAATACGGGCGACTTCCTCACGGGCTTTCTTCACCAATTTCTCAATCCGCGCGGGGTGAATCCGTCCATCAGTAATCAAGCGGCTCATCGCCAAGCGCGCCACTTCCCGCCGAATGGGGTCAAAACCCGTCAGAATAATGGCCTCAGGCGTATCATCGACAATCACATCAACGCCCGTCGCCAACTCAAAAGCACGAATATTACGACCCTGACGGCCAATAATGCGCCCCTTCATCTCCTCACTCGGCAACTCTACCGCCGAAGCTGTCGTTTCCGCCACCTGTTCCGAGGCAATCCGTTGCATGGCAATCGTAATAATACCGCGTGCCTTATGGTCAGCCTCCTCTTTAATGTCTGCTTCCACCTGCCGAATAACCCGCGCCATATCTTGGCGAGCATCATCCTCCACCAATTTTAACAATTCATCTTTGGCCTCAGCCTGGCTCATGTTCGCCACACGCTCTAACTCAGCCATTTTAGTTTCGGCAATTTTTTCCAATTCATTGGCGCGCTTATCCACCAAACTTTGCCGTTTATTCAGCGTCCGTTCCTTCTTTTCAAAGGCTTCAATTCGCTTCTCTAACGTTTCCTGACGTGTTTGAAAACGTTCATCTTGTCGTTCTAATTCCTGTCGTTTAATCGCAAACTTCTTTTCAGCCTCATTACGTAAAGAGAGAATTTCCTCTTTAGACTGTACTTCCATTTCTTTTTGTTTCGCTTCAGCTTGAGCGATAATGTCTTGGGCGCGTAGTTCCGCCGATTTAAGGGTTTTTTCAGCAAAATTTTGATGATAGTAATAGCCCGCCGCCGCACCAATGGTGACAAAAATCAGGGCATCTACCACAAAACCTAAAATAATGTAACCTTCCATGAACTTTTTCTTTCCCCTTTTTTTAAATTCCTCGGATTATGTTGCAAAAAAAAACTGTGACAATAGATGTCACAGCTTGATGAGGTTTAGCCCAAACGGCTAAAATACCCCAGAACTTATAACCAATTTGCAGCACAAATGAGCTAAACTCGGCGGAGAGTTTATGACATGCTCAATTGTAACTAGATTAATACCTTAACCTAATGAGGCCCATTTAACTTAAGGGATGACAAAAGTCATGCCCTCAGCCGTTTAGATTATCAGAAACATATCATACATACTAGACAAGCAGGGTTCAAAGTTTTGCCCCCTACAACTCACGCACTTTTTTATGATGCAACTGATGACCTAAACTCCTTAATAATTCCACCAGCTTACTAACCTATCAGTCAAGGTGGATAAAATATATTTTCAGGATGCAAAATGAGGCTATTTTTATTCTATCAAGCTGTTTAGCCCAATTAAGACTAAACAAACTCTAGGTTATGGTTAGATATATTTAGAACTTTCGCTTAAGGAGTGCGAAAATTTCATTTTCGCCTGTCAAAATATAATTTTGACACTCCTATTTGCCACCCAATGGGCTACAAACAAAAGTCTTAATATTTAGGAATTATGCAATTTATCCCTGGCTATAAAAACACAGGACTTCCTGCGTAAATCCCTATAAAATTGAAATACAAGAGTTACAGTTGTATTTCAATCGTAACAAACTGTTTACTTAAAGTAAACTGTTTGATAAGTTATGCAAATTGGTAGATTTCAAGCTGCAACGTAGCCTCGTGAAACGAAGCCTTTATGCACAAACACGCCTGTATACTTCAATTTTCCGCCATCATCCTGAAGTGCAGCGCGTGCTGTTAGGTTGTGAGAATTTCGAGATGATAGTAATTGTCGTTGTATAAGCCAAATTTCAGACTCCGACCCTGTAAATATACGCTAAGAAACTATAAAATGCAAGAAAATTTAAACTCATGGATAAACTAGCCCTTACTTTGCCCATGACCTCACTCACAGTTATAATCGGGGTATGGCAATTCATGGTCGTAACCCTCTATTTTTAACCATCGCCTTGATTTATCTCCTTGGTGGGTCACTTTACGCCACCCTCACTCCCCCCTGGCAAAACGCTGATGAACCCGCCCATTATAACTATATTCGTTACGTTGCTACCACCATGAGCCTGCCCGAACTGGTCAGCGCATGTTACGACCAACCTTACCTAAACTTGCTCACCACGCGCCGCTTCCCACCCGATTTATCCATTGAAGCCGTTTGTTACGAATTTCACCAGCCACCCCTTTATTACCTATTCACCACCCCTATATTCATCCTCACTCATGGCTCATTATTAGCCTTACGCTTCATCTCCGTTTTATGCGGTTTAGGCACCGTCATCACCGCCTTTGCCATTACCCACACCCTCTATCCGCGCCAACCCACCCTCGCCTACGGCAGCATGGCCTTCACCGCCTTCGTTCCCATGCACACCGCCATGCTCGCCGCCGTCAATAATGATGCGTTGGCGGGATTGTTACTGGCCTTAATGTTACTGGTTTTAATACAAATACACCCTCACCCCCAGCCCCTCTCCCAGGGGAAGAGGGGTGTTATTCTTAGCCCCACTCTCCCCCTGGAAGAAGGGCTGGGGGTGAGGGAAAAAGTGAGGGAAAAATCCCTCACCCATCTCGGCCTCTTACTCGGCCTCATCCTTTTAACTAAACTAACAGTTTATTTAGCTATTGTCTTAGTTGGCCTAGCCCTCATCTTACCTCACCCCAACCCCCGCCTAATTAAGAGAGGGCGTAAAATCGCCCCTTATATCGCGGGGCTTAAAATTTATGGCCTGGCCGCGCTAGTTGCTGGCCCCTGGTATCTCCGTAATTTATGGCTCTATGGTCAGTTTGATGTCGTTGGTCTGGGGCGACATAACGCGGTGGTGGTTGGGCAATTGCGAACGTTTGACCATGTTGCCGCCATTGGCTGGCCGACCTACTTCCATGATTTAGGCCAAACTACTTTTCATAGTTTCTGGGGGCAATTCGGCTGGATGGCCGTGCCAATGGATGGGCGAGTTTACACCGCGCTCATCTTGTTCTGCTGCGTCGCCCTAAGCGGATTGTTATGGGACGCGGATAAACGCGGATTGACGCGGATTTCAGGGGGGAAGTTTTACTCCCTCGCCCTGTGGGAGAGGGCTGGGGTGAGGGAATTATGGCTCATGGGGCTGACCATAGCCTTAACCTTAGCCGAATTTAGTTGGTATAATTGGCAATTCATCCAATTTCAGGGGCGTTATCTTTTCCCTGCTATCATTCCCCTCGCGCTGTTATTTAACATCGGGCTGCAAACCGCTTTCAGCCCAACCCAATGTGGACGATTAGTCCTTATTTTGGGGCTGAGTGGCAGTGGCCTGCTCGCCCTATCCCCTGATAAATGGACTCTGGTTATCACAGCTTTACCTTTTGCCATCGCTATGGGGCGCGCTTATCTTAATATTATCTCCGCTGAGTGGCTCATGGGAGCTTGTTATATTGCGTTAGCAGGATTAACGCTCACCGCGCCGTTTTGGTTTATCGCGCCAAATTTATCACCCTAACGCTGCAATATTGACATCTTATCCTGATTTACCTTATAATATTTCGTAAACAATTATTTTTGTCCACCAAGGAGGTTTTTATGTCACATGTAGAAGGTTCTATCAACATTAATGTCTCGCCCAAAATCATTCAACAAGCATTAGAAGCGGTTGAGGATGCTCCCCAATGGGCGGAATATTTACAATCTGTTTCAGAGGTGAAAGGTCGTGGGGCGGGTTGTACCTATCAATGGAAATATAGTCAAAAAGGAATTAGTTTTTCAGGCCAAACGAAAATCCTAGAGTCAACCCCAGGCCGTTTTGTCATGACCACCCTCGGCGGGATTCCTAGCACTTGGACGTGGACGATGCTCCCCTTTGGCGACTCCACCGAACTCCGTCTAGCCATTGAATACACCGTGCCAGGGTCGGTTTTTGGTAAAATTGCCGATAAACTGATTGTTGAACGTGAAAATCAAAAAGCCATCACTAATGGTCTCGCTGCCCTGAAAAAGCGGCTGGAAAGCAAAAAATAATTAGGAATTAGGAATTAAACACCAATTCCTAATTCCTAATTCCTAATTCCCCCATGTCCTTACAAAAAATTCGCGGGGCTTGCCCCCATGATTGCCCTGATACCTGTGGAATTATTACGGAAGTGGACGATGGGCAGGCCGTTAAATTTTACGCCGACCCCGACCACCTCATCACCGACGGTTGGCTGTGCGCCAAAGTGCGCCCCTACCTCAACCATGTTTATCACCCTGACCGTTTGCAATATCCCCTCCGCCGCGTCGGGGCGAAGGGCAGTGGGCAATGGGAACGGATTAGTTGGGCGGAGGCCATTGCTGAAATTGCTAAAAATTGGCAAGATATTATCACCCAATATGGGGGGGAAGCTATTTTGCCTTACAGCTATAGCGGCACACTCGGCCTGGTGCAAATGGGCGTAACCAGTGCGCGGCTATGGAATCGGCTGGGCGCGAGTCAGCTTGAGCGCGCCATTTGTGGCGCGGCGGCGGAATATGCGGTGCAAGCTACGGTGGGGGCGCGCTGGAGTCCCGCCTATCAGGAGGTCGCGCAGAGTCGTTTGGTCATCATTTGGGGACATAACCCCATAACCACCGCGCCCCATTTTATGCCCTTTCTTAAGCAAGCCCAACGTAATGGCTGCCGCGTGATTGTGATTGACCCACGCGCCACGCGCACCGCGCGCGGCGCAGATTGGCATATTGCCCCCAAACCAGGTACCGATGGCGCGTTGGCTTTGGGCATGGCGCAGGTTATCGTGGCGGAAAAGATCCATGCGGAGGTGTGGCTGGAAAATTATACGGTGGGCTGGCCGAAATTTCGTGACCGTTTAGCGGAGTATCCGCCGTCACGGGTGGCGGCCATCACGGGTTTGGCCGAGCAAACGATTATTGATTTGGCGCGCGAATATGCGACCACCAAACCTAGCTTAATTAAGTTTGCTGACGGGGTGCAACGCAATCGGCATGGCGGGCAAACCACGCGGGCGATATGCGCCTTACCTGCTATTACGGGACAATATGGCATTTTGGGCGGCGGTTTGGCTTATAGTACGAGTGGTTATTTGCAATGGGATAAATATGCGCTTAATCATTGGGAAGAATGTCCTCCGCCAGGGCGCAGCGTGAACATGAACCGTTTGGGCGCGGCTTTGATGGGGCAGGTGAGTGACCCGCCGATAAAGTCGCTGTATGTGTTTGGGGCAAACCCCATGTCGGCCTCGCCTAACGCGGGGCTGATTGCTCAGGGGCTGCGGCGTGACGATTTATTTACGGTGGTGCATGAATTGTTCATGACCGATACGGCGCAATATGCTGACATGGTGTTGCCTGCGACCTCACAACTGGAGCAGGTGGATTTGCATAAGGCGTATGGTCATACCAATGTAACCTATAATCAGGCCGCTATTCCGCCATTAGGTGAAAGTAAAAGTAATTGGGAAGTCATGGGGCTGTTGGCGCAGGCGATGGGCTTTGATGAACCCTGGCTGCATCAAACCGTTGATGAGGTGATTGAGGAAGTGATGAGCGCGACGGCCACTTATAACCCCGCGTTGCAGGGTATTACATTAGTGCAATTGAAAGCAGGTGGCGCAGTGCCATTGACTATTCCTGCTGGCCCACCTTTTGCGGATTTGAAATTTCCCACGCCTAGCGGCAAAGTGGAGTTATATTCGGCAAAGATGGCCGCGCTGGGGCTAGAGCCATTGCCATGTTGGGTGGAGGTGGCGGAAGATTACGCTCCGCCAGATAAGCCGCAAGGTGAACCGTTAGAGCTTTTAACGGGTGCGGCGCATCATTTTGTAACCACCAGTATGGCTAATCAAGCCGATTTACTTGAGCGTGAAGGCACGCCTTTTATTGAGCTTCATCCTGAAGATGCAGCGGCACGCCACATTCAGCATGGCGAAGTGGTGACGGTGGAAAATGGGCGGGGCTGGTGCAGATTACGGGTTGTTATTACGGAGGCGGTGCGGCCAGGGGTGGCGGCTTCGCCCAAAGGCCGTTGGGGGCAGCATGACCCTTTTGGTGATGAACGGCATGTCAATTGGACGACCTCTGATGCACTAGCGGATATGGGGGGGCAAAGTACCTTTCATAGCAATCGGGTGTGGATAAGGAAAAATTAGGAATTAGCAATTAGAAGTAATTTCTTAATTTTTAATCCCTAATTCCTAATTTCCAGGCTATCGGCCAGGAGGTTAATGGCGACAGTGAGGGAAGAGATGGCAAGCGCGGGGAAAAGGGTTATCCAGGGGGCAGTAAGCAGAAAATTACGCCCGTCATTTACTTGTAAGCCCCAATCGGGGGAGGGGGGCTGCACGCCGAGGCCGAGGAAACCTAGCCCTGCGGCCGCGAAAATGGCGTAACCAAAGTAAATAGAGCCTTCTACCACCAGAACTCCACTCAGGTTGGGCAAAATATGACGAATCATAATGTAGCGGGTGGGTGAGCCGATGGCGTGCGCGGCCTCAATGTAGGCCATGGCCTTAATGTTTAGCACTTCGCTGCGAATGACGCGGGCATTGCCAGGCGCGAAGACAATGGCGATGGTGAAGATGAGATAAATCAGGTCTGAGCCAAGCGTGGTAATAATTAACATGGCGAGTAACAGCGCGGGAAAGGCTAACATGACATCGGTGGCGCGCATTAAAACTTCGTCCCACCAACCGCCTATGTAGCCCGCAAAAATGCCGATAAGCCCCCCCATGAACAAACCTAAAAGAGTTGAGGTGGTTGCTACCACCATAATGGTGCGGCTACCAACAATCACCCGACTGAACACATCGCGCCCAAATTGGTCTGTACCAAACCAATATTGGGCGGAAGGGGGTTGGAGGGTATCGGCAAAATGTTGGTCGGTGTAGGAATAGGGCGCGAGGGTTTGCCCGACGAGGGCGAGCAGTAGGTAGCCCATGACAATGAATAAACCGAGTAGGGGTAAGGGTTGGCGCATTGAGGAATTAGGAATTGGGAATTAGGAATTAAAAATTTAATTCCTAATTCCCAATTCCTAATTTATTATTCATAGCGAATCATGGGATTCAGCCACAGGTAGAGCAAATCGGCGGCGAGATTGGAGAGGGTGAAGGCGGCGGCCATGACGAGGGCGACAGCCTGTAATAACGGAATATCGCGACTGCTGATGGCTTGCATCATCAATTGACCGAGGCCAGGGTAGGCGAAAACGGCCTCCACTAAAACCGCGCCGCTTAAGAGCCAACCAACATTGAGGGCAATAACCGTAATGGTGGGTAATAGCGCATTGGGCAGGGCATGGCGTAAAATAACGGTACGGTGGGTTAACCCTTTGCTGCGGGCAGTACGGAGGTAATCATCTTGTAAGACGGCAATGAGGCTGCTACGGGTGTGGCGGGTGAGGTGGGCTAACATGCCTGCCACTAACGTAATAACAGGTAAGACAAGGCGGCTGCTCATTTGCCCAACGGTGGCATCGGAGGCAATCATGCTGGAGGCGGGGAGCCACTGTAGCCAAGCGGCGAAGATGATGACCAGGAAAATGGCGACCACAAATGAAGGAATGGAAATAACCAAAGTGGTGAAAATCATAATGGCTTGGTCTAGCCGTTGCCCTTGATTTAGCCCCGCAATAATGCCTAAGCCCATGCCTAGCGGCGTGCCAACGAGCATGGTAAGGAAGGTTAAGAGGATGGTTTTTTGTAATCGTTGCTGTAATATCGGCCCGATGTCGGTTTTGAAGTAGAGGGATTTGCCCCAATCGCCGCGTAATACGCCCGTTATCCATTCAATATAACGCACTGTGACAGGTCTATCTAAGCCCATTTGTTTTTGTAAGGCCACGACTAAATCAGGCGTGGCACGTTGGCCGAGCATGAAGGTGGCTGTGTCGCCAGGCAAAATTTCCGTCACGGCGAAGACGACAATGGAGACGAAAAATAAGATGATGATGACGGAAATGAGACGGCGCAGGAGAAATTGGGTCATGGAGATAGATATTACTCTTGCAAACTTAGGTTAAACTTGCGTGAAATAACCAGCCTAACACGCCTAATAACAAATCTAGTTGAACTAGGGAAAATTTGAAGGGATGTAACGTAAATTGTGACCCATGTAACAGCCCAAACTCCCACACCTGCCCTGTAGTTACAATGCCGTAAACTTTACGGTTGACTGATTGATTTAACTTTTGCGCCGCGACCATACCCGCTAAACATTGCCCCCAGCCTTCCACAAAATTATCCCGTTTGGCCTCAACAACGGTTAATAAAGGACGGTCAAAAGACTCTAGCCCTTGAGGTGATTTCTCCGTTATAATATAGTCAGGTATGCCGTTTAAGTCATCATCAACCATTAGCGGCACATGACTCCAAATTTGGAGTTGTGGGTAATTCATCCACATGTCCCGTAATAAGGGATAAATCAAACTCTCACACAGGCCATATTCCGTCATGTTGCTAGGTTGATGGGTCACTTCAAACTCTAACGTCTGTTGTAAAAAAGCATGGGGTGGTATAGGCGTAATAGCCGCATGGTCAAACAATAACTGACGTTGTATGGTTAAATTATATTTTTCAGCCACACTATTGGCTGATTTGAAATCACTAAAACTCATGAGGTTAGCCTCTGATAGTTAAAAAATTAAACGATTCATTACCAAACCATACGTTCCGCCCGCGCCAAGCCATATTGCAAACACAACGCCTTTGCCTCTGCGGTAAAGCCACCGAGTGATAAAATGGCGGGCAAAATCATTTTATCAAGGTGTAACTGTTGATAAGTCTGTACCTTTTCCCAAAAATCTTGCACAATGTCGGGGCCTGTCTTTTCCTTACGTTTCTTTATCTCCACCAATACCACCCGCCCATCACTTGACTGCGCTACTAGGTCTAGTTCCATAAGTTTACCGTCAGGTCGTTGCAAGCGCACATTGAGTTGCACTTCCATAATGTTAAGGCGCGTCTTGTCTTGTACCTCTTTGAAATATTTAGACAGGACAAACCGTTTCTGGCTACGAAAAGTGGTGGCTAACTGATACTCGGCCATTTTGCCACTGAGATAATTTAACATGCCCTGTAATCGTTTGTTATCTTTTTGCAAGGCCACGAGGTCCCGCCGAAAATCCTGCCCAAAATCGGGGGCAAAGGTTAATATTTCCTTTTCAAAGCGACTCCGTAAAATGAGATAGAGCGTCCCATCATGTAAGCCTTGATAATCTATATCTGACCCGCCGTCAGCGATTAAATCCGCTTCCATCAATAACTCTAACTTACGATGTATGTCATCATAAGACAACTCTAAGCCTAACGATTCCTTAATTTCTTTGGGTGTCCAGGTGCGCTCATGATATTTGGTTAAATGTAAGACAATATGCTTACTGTGTCTATCATTCAAGCGTGACAGATTCTTATAAATATATTCGCCCCAGGTTTTAGACAATTCAGAGGTGCGGCTGGTAATTTCGTAATTGACCGTATCGGCCACGCCGTCAACCGTTTGCAGATTTCTGCCTTTGTAATTACTTTGTATCACGCAGGAGATAAAAAAGGGGTCAGCCATGCACAGTTGGTTCAGCATGGCCGCGCTTTCATTGGTGATGGGTTCGCCAAACGCCTCCGCGTAGCGATAGACGGCTTGCAACCCTTCATCTGGTGTAAGGTATGGGTTCATGTACCACAAACTTAACCGTCCTGCTTCCAAATATTCCGCCGCAATCTCCAATATCCAACTAATGTAAGAACCCGTCACTAACATGGGCGCGACTTTGGACTCGACGGCGGTATGGAAACTGCCTGGAAGCGTTTCAATGGGCTTGGTTTGAAAATAGGGGTCAGGGTAAACAAATTGCGTTAGATATTGAAATTCATCAATCATGACCAAAATGCGTTGGTCATAGACGGCGGCAAAACGGTGGGGCGCGGTGTAGGCCGTTTCCCACATGGCATCATGATTATTACGTTGCAATAACAATTCAGTATCATCTACTAAAAGTTTAATAGATTTAGCTATGCCGTAAGCTTTGATAGCCTCTAAGGTCAGGGGGTTGCGAACTAATTCCTCCTCACGCTCTAAAAATGAGATATAATGTGAGGCAAAGGCGCAGTAATAACCTATCGCAAAGTTAGGATACCACATTTTACCTTCAGGCACACTGAAATAAAAGGGAATGACCTGGCCATGTTGACTCCACAATTGATTAAAGAGCCGTTGCACAAAGGCCGTTTTGCCACTTTTGCGCCGCGCCAAAATCACCCGTGATTTGGAGAGTTCATGGGGAATATTAGCTAACCATCGCCCAAAATTATCAAATTCTTCCTCCCGCCCCACCAACAGGGCGGGATTACCAATTTTTTCTTTCAGTGGATATTGCATCATGGACTCCTGTAAATCAAACGAAATAATTTTACCAAACCATACGTTCCGCCCGCGCCAAGCCATATTGCAGACACAACGCCTTTGCCTCGGCGGTAAAGCCACCTAACGATAAAATGGCAGGCAAAACAATTTTATCAGGGTGTAACTGTTGATAAGTCTGTACCTTTTCCCAAAAATCCTGCACGATGTTGATAAGTCTGTACCTTTTCCCAAAAATCCTGCACGATATTGGGGCCTGTCTTTTCCTTACGTTTCTTCACCTCCACCAACACCACTCGCCCATCACTAGAATAGGCCACTAGGTCTAGTTCCATGAGTTTGCCGTCAGGCCGTTGTAAGCGCACATTGAGTTGCACTTCCGTAATGTTAAGGCGTGTCTTGTCTTGTACCTCTTTGAAATATTTAGACAGCATAAAGCGTTTCTGGCTACGAAAGGTGGTGGCTAACTGATACTCGGCCATTTTGC
>JAIFLK010000172.1 GCA_020049115.1 Chloroflexota bacterium
ATCCGAACAGACAGGAATGTCTGTTCCACCGTTGGTAGGTCAGACATTCCTGTCTGACCATATACTAAAAACTAAATGAACAATCCACTAGCTAAAGCCGCACCTCTCAGTAGATGAGAGGCGCGGCTTTTGGTTTTTACATGGGAATATGGTAAAATAAGAGTCTTAATGTTCCATTACAAGGGGATAAATGGCCGCGAAAGATAAAATTGATGACCAAGTGAAAAATGCTCTCATTAAGGATGGCTGGATGATAACCCATGACCCATTTTTCTTTAAGTTTGGGCAAGATCAACTTTTTGCTGATTTAGCTGCCCAGCGTTCTCTTTTAGCTGAACGTCAGGGCGAAAAAATTATTGTGGAGATAAAAAGTTTTATCGGCGTTTCAGCTATTCAAGAATTTAAGTTAGCTTTAGGGCAATATATGTTGTATTTGGTGGTATTAAAGCGAACTTACCCCCAATATCGGCTATTTACGGCGGTTAGCCACCTGACTTATGAAACGATTTTCCAGCGTGATGTTATTCAGTTAGCTTTACAAGAGTATCAGATCCCATTGATTATTATTAATATTAAGCAAGAGGAGGTAGTGGCATGGAAAAGTTAGAGCAGTATGGTGACTTAGTTAAAAAAATATTAAGCCAAATGGAAACCTGGTATAATAGTGGGATTCCTGCTGAATTAGAAGACCATGCTATTTTTGATGACCAACGCGGGCGGTATATCCTGTTCCGTAATGGTTGGTGGGAAGATCACCCCGTGCGGTCAGCCACAGTTTATGTACGGTTACATAACGATAAGATTTGGATTGAGGAAGACCATACTGAGGAAGGTTTCGCGACCTATTTACTTGAGGCAGGGGTGCCAAAAAGCAGCATTGTCTTAGCTTTTCAACACCCTGACATGCGTCCTTTGACTGAATTTGCGGTGATATGAATTTATTATTACAACGGATGCGAACCCCAAAGCCGCACCTCTCGCTATACTGAGAGGTGCGGCTTTGGGGTTGAAATAACCAAAAAGAGTTCCCACATCCATCATGGGAACTCTTTTCGTTGACCTTAACTCATCCGCAACCAATCTTGCGGAATTTGCGGTAACTCTACCACTTTGGCGGTGGGGGCAATTTGCTGCGGTTGTTGTGCAAATACCGCAAATTGCTGCCCCAAATTGTCTCGATAAATATGTCCACCCTGAGTTTTCACGCTCAAAAACTCACGTTGCTTTTTATGATGGTCATGCTGTTGACCAATGAGAATAGCTATCATCATTTAAACCTCCGTATTATTAAATAAAATATCTCCGTTCTGACTCTTAGACGGTATCTGCACTATCGTAACATAAAAGGGTTACAGGCAAGTTGCATGGTTTACAAACTTAAAATCTGGTGTCCATCGCTATAAATAGTAATGGGGCCGTCTTGCGAAACGGTGATGGCTAAACAGTGCGCCTCGGCACTCATTTTGGCCGCGCTGCTATGGCGCGCCCCTTTACCAGGGCCAATCTCCGCTTGGGTGGCCGCGTCGGGGCGCAACAACACCATGCAGCCAAAAAATCGCCCTGAAACATCAATCACCGTTGCGCCATCTTGTTTCGCAAAATTAATCAATTCTTCATCGGTCAGCGAGTTCAGCCCCACGCTGGTTATCATGGCAAAAGAGCTAATTTCTGAAACATCTGAATAGGCCATAATGGTCTCGGCTGCCCCTAGCATGAAAATCGCGCCCCAGTTTTTCTCCGACATTTGAAAGGCACAACGTAATATTCGCCGTATCAAATGCAAATCATATTGTTTATCTTGTGAAAGTTGCTTGATGATAGCGGGCAATTGCGATAATTTTTCGGGAATCCAGTCGCCATTACTATAGCGTCCCACTAATTCACCATTGGCAAAAACCCGCACCTGCCGCCCCCCCGCAGGCACAAAAAACACCACCGCATCACATTGTTGCGAAATGGCCGCATGGTGGCGAAATTGCGGCCCCATCAAAAAGCTACCCGCTGGGCCTAACTCTAATTGTAATTTATGAATCCCGCGCACATAGCCATATTTATCCACCAGATAGCCCAAAACCTGCCCATCCACGATTTTCGCCAGAGTGATTAGCACCTTTCGCATCCGCCGAATGTGGTCATGATAGAGTAGTTGGATTTGGCTGGGGGGCAACACCCGCGCAATAAACGCGGGGTCGCCCACAATGAGCGCGGTGGAGAGGGGTTTTTCCTCATTTTCCATTTGCGAAACGGCAATCGCGAGGTCGCAAATATTGACCATGGAGGGCGCATCTATCTGTTTGTCACGGGCTAAATCAAACAAAAATTCAATGCCCGCATCACTCACCCAGGCATCTAAAATACTCTCCTTCTCTAACAAATCACGTAAGCGTTCAGGGTCAACCTCTACTTGATTGACATCTTGCGGGCCCAATTGCGAAATCGTGGGATACATGGCCTCAATTTGGGCCGCATAACGCTCGGCCACCACATGCCGACTGATTCGCATGGAAGGCGTTAGCTCGCCAATATCTTGGCTAAAGGGCTGCTCCAAGAGGCTATATTCACAAATTTGCTCCCAACGGTCTAGCTTTTGATTGACCTCGCTAATGACTTGCTCTAACAAAGCCTTTACGTGGGGGTGCGCCGTAGAGGTGATGGGATTACCTGCTTCATCACGCACGGTTTCAAAATGAGTGGCTAAGGTGAGCAAATCAGGCACTAACATGGCCGAAACGTACGGTTTGCCCTCGCCAAAAATGGCTGCCTGGCTGATAAACGGGCTATAAGTTAACGCCTGCTCTAAGGCCATCGGTGAGAATTTTCGCCCGGTAGACAAGACCATCACATGGTCGCGCCGCCCCGTAATGTATAAATGGCCCGCCTCATCCAAATAGCCCTCATCCCCACTCCGCAACCAACCACCCTCGGCCAAAGCCAGCCGAGTTTCCACCGAACGCTGCCAATAGCCCCGCATCACGGTATTGCCCCGTACTAAAATTTCGCCCTCGGCACTGACCTGCAATTCGAAGCCAGGGGCCGCGGGGCCACACTCACCCGCCCGATACCAGTGAGATTGACTGACCGCGGGAAAGCCACCCGCCTCAGTTAAACTGTAGGCATTCAAGATAGGCACGCCAATCGCCACAAAAAACTCGGCCACTTCGGCTGATAATGAGCCGCCCGTCGCATAAAGCAGCCGCAAACGCCCTCCCAATTGCCCGCGAAATTGGCTAAAAAAGGTCATGTTCGCCCGCCGATATTCTTGGCTTAATTGCGTAGAAACCCCTTCGCCCGCGGTGTGATATTCTCGCCCCTTGGCTAAAGCCCATTGAAACATCGTTTGATTGGCTTCGGGCTGTTTTTTCACCTCAACCAAACAACTCTCATAAAATGTTTCCAAACTGTAAGGCATCGTCATAACGATAGTGGGCGAAACTTGGCGCATGCTCTCAATCATACTATCCACTGTTTCGGGCAAAGCATTGGGAATACCCGAAATAAGATAGTGTAAAGTCAACAATAAGCTGGGGGCTTCACTCCAGGGTCGAGCCGTGAAGGCTAAATCATCCTCCGCAAAAGTTAACCATCGGCTCAAATGGTGCATACTCGCTAACCATTGGCTATGGTCAAATACCGCGCCTTTGGGTTGGTACATATCTGAGGTAGAGCTAGAAACGTTATGGGCGTAAACATAACAAATAGCGGCCAAAGTATCCTGGGGCAGGGCTAACGCATGTTTTTGATAGGGACGAGTATCATAATCAGCCGAAGCCTGATAAAGTATTTCTGTTAATGACAACATGCCGATGGCTAACTCTAGGTCATCACTGAATACCAGAATAGTCTTAAGGTCGGGCAAATTCAGGTGATAGGCTGTAATGCTTTGTAAATGTTCCGCATTTTGCAACACCACTAAAGTAACTTGCGCGTCAGCCAAAATAAAACGTAATGTGTCGGGCGAGAGCGAGACCCGTAATGGCACCACCACCCCCCCCGCCAAGAAACAGGCTAAACAACTTACCAACCATTCTAGCGAATTATCGGCTACCAGGGCCACGCGCTGACCTTGAGTAAGCCCTTGTTGGTGGAAAAAAGCGACCATGCGCCAGATTAGTCGTTGCAGCCGACGATAGGAGATGTCTTGATAACGACCCTCTAATTTTATTTTTAGACACGTTTGGTGAGCATACATCTCTAGTGCGCTCAATAACGCTTCATTAAAACTACGAATAGCTTTAGGCATAAGATTCACTCAATGAGAAATTAGGGATATATAAGAATTATATCGCCTGACTATCACAACAGCAATATCGAAAAGGTCATAAGTCTCTTAGCCCATGAACGATAGTTTGAATTTCTGGCAAATAGGGCTATACTACCTGGCATTAAAATATGATTTTACTCCTAACAATCGGTTATTAGAGTTCAAAAATAGCGTAATTTGTGGAAATACAGCTTCATTACAACTACAAAACTACTGGCTTTAAGCTATTTATTGCTCAATAATCCAGTTTCTACCCCATTATAACGAGTCTCTCGGAGTAAAAGGAAAAATTTATGACTAAATCTGCCGAAGAATTTGCTAAATTATTAACTAAATCTATCCGCGCCATTGCTGCCCATCAATCGGTACGCATCCAAGATATTCAACATGAGATAGGCCAGGCCGCGGGTCGTCGTGGCGGCACGGCCATTGAACATTGGCGCAAAGGGTATTTTCCTCGCCGTACCCGCGACGTAGAAAAACTAACCCATGAATTAGCCCAACGCGGCGGCTTTATTAACCGTGAGGAAGCAGAACAATTTTTACTGAGTGCAGGTTATCCCGACGCGGCGCAACTTAGTAATCAACTATTTCCGCAAGAAAATCAACCGTTAGATGGTGAAATTTCCCCCTTCATTATTGGTTGGCCTATCATTGAACCACGCCACTTTTTCGGGCGCGACTATGAAGTTAAGCTAATTTTTGACCTGTTACGCCGCCCGCCCATGCAAAATATCGCCTTGATTGGGGCGCGACGAAGTGGTAAAACGTCTTTATTGCACTATCTTAAAAACATTCCTACGGCCTCCCCCGAAAGCCTCCGCCCCAACCAATGGGGCAATCGGTTGCCCAACCCAGAGCAATATCAATGGGTTTTTGTCGGCTTTGAAGACCCGCGCATGGGGATTCGGGTGCGGCTCTTCCGCCATTTATTGGACGGCCTCGGTATCCCCGCGCAGGTGGATAATTTATATGACTTTCTGGATGCCATCAGCGAAAATCTGGCGCGCCCCAGCATTATTTTGCTAGATGACATTGGCGCGGGGTTAGCCGCCCCAGAATTAGACCAAGAATTTTGGTGGAGTTTGCGCTCACTCAGCAGCAACCAAACCCAGGGCAAATTAGCCTTCATCTTAACCGCCAGCCAATCACCGCAACAATTAGCCGAAAAACATGGCAAACCCTCACCTTTCTTTAATATTTTTGGTCACTTGCTCACCCTCGGCCCCCTGACGGAAAATGAAGCCCGTGAACTGATGCTCAGTTCACCGCACCCGTTTAATGAAATAGATAAAGCCTGGATTTTAGCCCAAAGTGGTGGCTGGCCGACCCCATTACAAATTTTATGTCATTTACGGCTCGTCGCCCTAGAACATGGGCAACAGGACGATAGCTGGCAAGCCGAAGCCCTCCAACAAATTGCTCCATTACAAAGTTTAACTAATTCGTAAAAACCCTCACCCCAGCCCTCTCCCAAAGGTAGAGGGGGATAACAACAACTCCCTCTACCTTTGGGAGAGGGCTGGGGTGAGGGAATAAAATTTATGCCCCATTCAGCCGATTTAGCCCAGGTTGCCCCTTTTATCAGCCGGTTAGAACAGTGCCGCACGATTGAGGCCATGAGCAAAATTTACTTAAAATTACCTGAACGTGAAGAAAACAGCTTGGCCCATGTTTTCTTATGGCGATTTGGCCGTATCAGCACCGCTCTCAATGCGGCTTTGTTACATAGCAATATCCAACAAAAACGAGCGCACCTCCGCCCCATTGAAGAGCGTTTGACGGTGCTAGTTTATGAACTAGAGTTACGCCAAGATACTTATCATGACTCATTTTATCATATTACCAAGAATTGGCTACATCTAGTTAATATTTACATGGATAAACTGGATAAAATTGTTGAATTGGGCTTAGAGATTGATAACCCTTACATTTTTGGGATGCCTCTGGCAAGCAATCAAGAAATTTTCGTTGGCCGAACCGATATTAGTCGGCACTTACGCCGCGTATTGATTGATAATATTCATCTACCCGCCATGCTTTATGGGCAACGGCGCATGGGCAAAACCTCGCTACTCAAAAATTTAGGCCGATTACTCCCCAAGGGGGTCATTTTTTTATTTGTCGATGGTCAAGGGATTGGCGTGGCGCAAAATTATCTAGGATTGCTTTATAATATGTCACGCGAAATGAGTAAATCAGCCAAGCAACAAGGGGTAATATTTCCGCCATTGACGCGGCAAGAGTTAGAAATAGACCCATTTAGTGTATTTAATGAATGGTTAGATAATGTGGAGGAGTTTATTATTAATGCGGGTTACGAAAAAGCGGTGTTAGCCTTAGATGAATTTGAAGCCTTAGACCACGGCTTAGACCTGGAGCGGTTTGATGCCGAGGATATGTTTTACATGTTGCGCTATCTTATTCAAAATCGTGACCGTTTTGAAATATTACTGGCGGGGTCACATGAGGTGAGTGATATGAACCGTTGGGCGACGCACCTGGTTAATATAAAAACGGTCAAAATTAGTTATTTACTCCCCGAAGAAGCTCTGGAATTAATTGAGCATCCCACCCGCGACTTCCCCCTCGCTTATACGCCGCAAGCCCGCCAACGCATTTTAGATTTGACGCGAGGTCATCCCCATTTAATTCAATTACTCTGCTATGAAGTCGTCAAGATTAAGAATAATCACCCTACGCCTGAGCGATATACCGCCACGCTCACGGATGTGGAGGCCGTCATTCCGCGCGCCTTAAGCAAGGGTAGCTTCTTTTTTATTGACATCCAAGAGAATCAAATCACTCCTCATGGGCGTAAGATATTGAACTTTATGGCGCACCAGGGCGAAGAGGGACATGTTTCCGCCGCCGCCTTCGCCGCGCAATTTCCCACGGATGACGACGAGGAAGCCCGCAAATTATTGCTCCACCGTGATTTAGTCGAATTAACCGAGTTGGGCTATAAATTCCAAGTGGAGTTGATTCGGCGTTGGTTTGCGAATAATTAAGACAGGTATCCTAGTCATCAGGTGACTTGAAGTCACCTGATGACTAGACGGCGCAAGGGTATAAACAGGAGTGTCAAAATTTTATTTTGACAGGCGAAAGTAAAACTTTCGCACTCCTGAAAAGTTTAATCTATGCCCTCGCGCAGTATATCCTAACCTTACCTAGCCATGAGGATGAATACCACGCCCACTAAAATCAATATTCCGCCTGAAAGCAAGCCAATAAAGGCCCATTGAAACTTTTCGACATCCGTTTGGCCGCGTTTCGCCCAACCACTCGCTTTGGCAGTCATAAATGTCCCTACTAAAGCGGGCAATATATGCGCCACACTAAACCAGGCGGGCGCAGTCAACCACGACTTACCAATAATGTACAAGATAACTCCCATTAAAACCTGTAATACAACCGCCATGTTAGTGAAGCTAACGAGTTGCAGATCTATTTTTTGCCAGGGCTTCTTTTGCTGCCAACCTACGAGCATTTTAATACAGGCAATAAACAGTAAGAGTAAAACAAGATGTCGCCAGCCCGAATGGGCATGAAATAATATGAAGTACATAATTTTTTCCTTTTATTTTGAGTAAAACATAGACTACAACGGATAAAGGAATTAAACGGATAACATCCACTTTTTCCTTTATCTATTGTAGTTTTTTAACTTCACCAGCCAAACAACTTACGAAACGGCCACAGAATAAGAATTATCACAAACCCGAAAATACGTTTTATTTGCCGAAATAGCCAACTCAAAAAATCCCCAATCAAGCCACCAAAAATATTGGCAAATATTTCGACGAACATTTCACCCAAAAACTCAAGGATAGCGTTGAAGAACAACAAATTAATCACCGCACCCACCATCACCGTAAAATGAAACCCCCGCCTCTTTGCCATTTTAACCCTCCTTCAAATTCTCTGAAAATCGTAAGCCATGCCATTTTTGGTGTTTTTCCCATAATATGCTTACAATACAGCTATCATTTTAACCCATTCATTTGACGAGAGCAAACCCTTCATGAGCAATCCCCAACTTATTCATTTAGTGCAACCTTTACCCTGCGGTCTGTTGACCGAAACGGGCATTTGCGGCCAACCCACCACCGCCGCGTATATCGCCCCCGATACCACCGACACCGTGCCAGACGATGGCGGCTATTTTCGCCTCTTACCAATATGCAAAATGCACCTGGCCGAACTCACTAGCCCGCCCATTTTAATTAGCGACCTAGACCAAGCCTATAGTGGCCGCACCACTTGGGAATGGGAGTAATAAATTGTTAGTCATCAGGTGACTTAAAGTCACCTGATGACTAAACTATAGCTATTTTTATATGTTACGTGCTGATTTAATCCGCCCCCGCCTAGAATATCAAGGCCAACAAGTTCTGCCCGTCGCCTTGCCAAGTGATTATCATTATCTCGGCATGGCGGCTGATTTGATTCGCCTGGTGCAGAGCTATATCGGTCAGCGGCGCGGCGATTTAGATGAAGCCCTGAAAACCTACGAGGGGGACAGTTTGGATTACCCCATCATTCGCGGCTTGGCCTCGGTATTGGAGAGCCGCGCCACCTTTGGTAATGAGCCACCTGTCGCGCCTGAGGTCATCCGCGCCGCTATGTTTCAGCAAGGGCCAATTATTTATGACAATGATTTATTCAGCCTGAAAACCCGCGCCCAAGCCCTCGCCGAAACCGCCGCGCAATTTAATCTCAGCCCTGAGCAGGTGGACATGGCCTTGTTTGCCGATTTAGCCGAAGAGCAAACATTGTTAAAAACAGGCGACTTCATCAGCCCAGGCGATTTGATAGGCCGCTATAATATGGAGGTGGCGCGGGGGCTGCTTTATTGGGCGCGGGAGATGCGGCTGACGGTTTATGACCGTTATAAAGATGTCTTTAAATATATTAAGCTATTCAAATTAATGCACACTATCACCCCACTCAACGACTCGGTGGGTTATCATATTACGTTACATGGCCCCATTTCGCCCTTTGTCACCTCCACCATGCGCTATGGCTTACAATTTGCTAAGTTTCTGCCCGCGCTCATGCTCTGTGAAAATTGGCACATGGAGGCCGAGGTGCGCCCACCCAATAATAACCAATGGTTACGGTATACATTAGATGAGCAGACTCCGCTGAAAAGTCATTTCAAAGGGTCGGGGCTATTTGATAGTCAATTGGAAGCTGATTTTGCGGCGGAGTTTGAGGAGAAATATGGCGGGGCAACACGGGTGTGGGAGTTGGCGCGGGAAGATGAACTCATCATCTTGGGCGATACCGTCATGATTCCTGACTTTTCGCTAACGCATCGCAAAGATGGGCGGCGGGCGTTAGTGGAAATTATTGGTTATTGGAGTCCCACTTATCTGCAACGGAAACTTGCCAAAATCCACCAAGCGCAACGGTCAGATTTAATTTTAGTGGTCTATGAAAGTGCAAATGTATCTGAGGGGACGTTTGAGGCGGTTTCAATGGGCGAGGTATTAACCTTTGCTAAAAAGCCCGTGTTGAAAGACATCATTGCGGCGGTGGAACGGTGCGCGATAAAAAATGAGAAGTGAGAGGTAAGAAATTATTCGGGGATTTAGTCATCAGGTGACTTCAAGTCACTTGATGACTAGACTCCATCACCCAAAAATTTACAGGTGAAATAATTCGGTGACGATATGGTCAGACAAGAATGTCTGACCTACCTGACGCAAAGGTAGAACAGACATTCTTGTCTGTGACGATATGGTCAGACAAGAATGTCTGACCTACCTGACGCAAAGGTAGAACAGACATTCTTGTCTGTGCCAAACGTATATCACCTAAAAATTTATAAGTGGAAATTATTCATTGTTTACCGTTCATCTTTCATGGTAACTCCCGCTAATTTTGCCAATTGTTTCGCCCAGGCTTCGGTGTCATTGACCAGAAAACCAAGTTTATCCATTACGCCATCTTGCGTAAAACGCACCACGATAAACGGGTTTTTGTTACTCAGTTTGCCCATGAAAGATTGCTGCATCATAACCCCTTTGATTTGTTTGTAGGTGATAATCCAAGTGGCGGGAGGCATGGAACGCGTGACCCGTAAATCTTTGTCCGTGAGCGCAACAAAGCCAATGCCGCGAATGGTTCTGGTGACGCTCACCGACTCTAGCCCACCAAATTGTCCCCCCGCGGGGCCGCGCAGAAACTTCACCCCCGCCGCCGCCCATTGCCCCACCGTCTCCGCCCGATGGTTCTCCCAACGGCGACGCACTCGAAAGGTAACAAACCAAAATATGGCGAAAATTGCCATTAAAGCGAAACTACTTGCAACAACAATCCAGAAGGTATTTGGCTCGGTCATCAGGCCATTATAACACAACTACTTATTAAGGCCAGAATCCGCAAAGAGGCGCGAAGAAAGCGGAAGAAAAAGCTCCACCTATAAATTATTAGGTAATGGAACGTAGGAGTCCGCAATTATTTGCGGGCTGTCGGCAAAGGATTGCGGACTCCTAACCTAAATTTACAGGTGGAAAAAACTTAGCTTTTCTTGGTGGGCTTCGCGGATTCTGGTTGAATATTTTTAATTCTTAATTTTCTAGGAGCAAGCATGATAACCCATTCAAGTTACGACGTTGTAATTATTGGTGCAGGGGTAGCAGGATTAGCGGCAGCCCAACGGCTGCAGGAAGCAGGCTTAAACCCGTTGGTGTTAGAGGCGCGTGACCGTCTTGGCGGGCGCATTTGGAGTGATTATAACCTGACCGCCCCGGTTGAATTGGGCGCGGAGTTTATTCATGGTGAACATGCTGCCACTTGGCAACTATTAGCGCAAGCGGGTTTAACGGCTGAACCCTGGCCGCGTGAGGTGGCGAATTTCAAAGAGAAATTTCGCCGTTATGCCCAAGCCGACAAATTGTTACCCGCAGATACCGTTTTAGCCGAGCAAGTCTTACAACTATATGAACAAGTTGAGCATTATAACGGGCCAGAAATAAGCGTGGAGGCTTTAGTACAACAATTGACTCAACCTGATGACCCCGCCCGTTTCTATGTCTTAAGTCGTTTTGCTTGCGTGGAGGCGGCAGAGGTTAATCGTTTAAGTGCCAAATCTATGGCGGAGGAACGCCGTCAAAACAGTGCGGGAGGGCAAAATTTCCACATGCCCACAGGTTACAGTACCTTACCCCAATTTATGGCGCAATATCTCACCATTGAATATCACGTTGCCGTCCAGCAAATTGTTTGGCATGACCATGGCGCAACCTTACATCTCTCGAATGAACATACCATTGACACCCATCAAGTCATCATCACCGTGCCACTCAGTTTATTACAAGCCGACATCCCCCACTTTGAACCCGCTTTACCTGCGGCCAAACAGCAAGCCATTCACGCCCTGGCCATGGGTCAGGTGACGAAATTAGCTTTTTGGTTTAGCCATGTTTGCTGGCCTTCATTTAGTTTTGTGAACACTGATGGGCTGGTGTTAGCATGGTGGGCGGGGGGCAGCCCCACGCAACCCGTGTTAATGGGCTACGTCGGCGGGCCGCAAGCCTTAGAATTGGCCGCGTTAGGTCAGACGGGCGCGGTGGCGCAAGGGCTAACAGAATTGACCCAACTCTTTGGGGCGGAGATTGAAACGGCCTTCATCAAAGGGCAAATGGTGGATTGGTCAAGTGACCCATGGAGTCGCGGGGCCTATAGCTATACGCCCCTGGGCGCGGGGCAGGCCAGGGTAGAATTAGCCGCGCCCGTAGCCAATACCCTCTTTTTTGCAGGTGAGGCTACCTCCGTCAATGGGCATGTGGGGACGGTGCATGGGGCGATAGAGAGTGGTTGGCGCGCGGCGGCGGCGGTGTTAACGGGGCGGCAATCATAAATAATAATCACAAAAAAGGGGTATTATTTGGATAAAATTTGCTTTCAACGACCTTTTCCCAAAATTTAAGGTTCATGTCCGTACCATCTCCGCAAAGGTTTAGACAATTAAACGTATAATGTCATGTTAATCTTGAAAAGCTAAAATCGTTGATGATGGATGAGCCACCAGGAGAGTGTATGATGCAATTGATAACTAATCCCACCAAATTGAAAATTGAAAGCTACCCCACAAAAAATAGTGCGACGGTATCCCCTAAAACCGAGAACCAAGCTAAAGCGACTGATTGTGCCACTAAACCCTCTTTGCGTATTAAAGACCCGCATTGGTTAAATTTATATAAAGCCATTGATTTAGCGGGTTAATGAGGCTCTTTTTATTTGATGATATTTTTCTGGCTATTCGTGGTAGGGGTCCAAGATTTCAAATCTCTACAATGATATTTGACGAAATATCACCCCCCATATAGCTCATGAAACCACTGCTCCAAACTGGCTTTATCCAAAAAACCCTCCGAGGCAGAGGTGGTGCCGATTTTGTAGGAGGCAAAAATTTGCGCCAATTTAATGGCTTGGTAAGGGTCATGGTGGGTGAAGTAGCCATGCATAAAACCCGAAAATAAGGCATCCCCTGCGCCAATGGTGCTAACAATGGGGCGGGTATAAACGGCAGGAATCCGTTCCACAAAGTTATCTCGCCGCACTGCCAATAACGCCCCCTCCGCGCCCAAACCAATGACCACAATTTCTGCGCCATAACGATTGAAAACCGACCGCGCCCAATCCTCTGGCGACATGGGCAATAATTCATGGCTCATAAATAAAATGTTCGCCGCCTGCATAAAATCCCGATTGTAATCATCTTCTAAATTGGCAATGGCGTGAACATCCGTCGCAATCAATTTACCGAGTTGCTGCGCCTTACCTAAAAAAGGACGGGAGAAATTGACATTACACAGAATTAAAGTAGAACAATTACCCATAGCATAGTCAAAAATCGCTTCGGGGTAAATTTGCTCTTGGATATTTTTCAAATCCACATGGATTTGGCGACGACCTGATTGGTCATATAAGATAACCGATTGCGCCGTTTGTCCAATCAAATCAAGCACAAATTGGTCGCCAATACGGTCAGCAAAGAGGGCGCGATTAACCTGTTGAGCCGCCATATCTTGCCCCATGATGCTGACAAAATTAACGGGATGCCCTAAGATGGTTAAGGCTTTGGCGAGATTATAGCCCACGCCCGACACCGTGCTATTAATCCCAAAAAAGGGGTAGTTGACGGGATAATAATGCAACGGAAAATCGTTAATATGGAGGGTCGTTTCAATATTAACTAAACCTGAAATCAGAATATTGGTCATAATATTAGTTAATTTAGTAAAGAGGGATAGTTTTAGGCTATCCCTCCCCACCAAACTATTAAATCAAATGGATTGTAATACAACAACTAATCCCCTCACCCCCGCCCCTCTCCCAAAGGTAGAGGGGAGACAAGATACACCCTCGCCCTTTGGGAGAGGGCAGGGGTGAGGGTTCTAAATCTTCACTACTATTTCAAACTATTTGCGTCAACTAACGTCACCTGACCGAGTTTTTCCAATTGCGGTTTTAGTAATTTAGCGTTACCTACAACCACGATAATCGGCTGGTCAGAGACAATATATTTGGCTGCCGCAGCCCTGGCTTGGTCAGCCATGACGGCTGCAATGGTGCTGAGATAGCTATTCAATTCCTCAACGGGCAACCCCATCAACTGACGGCTGCTCAATTGACCTGCAAAGTCGGCGGGGTCTTCAATGGCTAAAGCAAAGTTACCAACAATTAAGCCTTTGGCCGCCGTCATTTCCGCCTCAGAGATTTTTTCGGTGCGAATACGCTTGAGTTCAGCCAAAATTTCTTGGATGGCCTCGCCCGTATGCTCCTGACTCACTTCCGTTAAAACCCGAAATGTACTGACATCATGGGGCTGCCCAAAACGGCTATAAACCCCATAAGTATACCCATGCTTTTCCCGCAGATTTTGGAATAGCCGTGAGGACGCGCCGCTGCCTAAAACGGTGTTAACCACTTGTAACGCATAACGGTCAGGGTTAAAAGCATCAATGCCTCGATTACCCACCTGCACGGTGGCCTGCTCCGCGTCAGGGCGGTCAATAAGATAAATGACGGAACTATCCCCCATTTGGGCGGCGGGATAAGCCCACCAATTGGTCATGCCAACTTTAGGCCAACTGCCAAAAACCCGTTGCGTTTCTGCCTTAGCCTCAGCCAAAGTCAAGTCGCCCACTATTACTAATAAAGCGTTATTTGGCACAAAGATATGTTTATATAAATCGTAAATATCTTCCCGAATTAAGCCATTAATGGTTTTAGGCGTGGCATAAAAACTATAAGGGTGGTCGCCATACGCAATCTTACCAAATTGCCGATTCGCCAAAATGCTAGGATTAACCTCATCCTGGGCTAAAAAGGTTAAGGTTTGCTGGCGTATAACCTCAAACTCCTTTTCAGGAAAGGTTGATTGACGAGCCAAATCTGCCACCATGTTAAAGGCCAAACGACTTTCCGTAACGGGCGCATTAAGCGACAAGGTAATCCACTCTAACGCAGCACTGGCTTGAACCTCTCCACCTGCCGACTCAATCAGGTGAGCAATCGTGTCCGCCGAGCGCGACCGCGTGCCTTTGGTCAACATGTCCGCCACAAAATCGGCTGCGCCTTGAGCTTCTTTACCTACAGAGCTATTTGACCCCTTCGCCACTAATTGTAATTGTACTTTAGGCACTTCATGCTGCGCCACAAAAATCACTTCCAAGCCATTATCTAACGTAAACCTTTCAAATGGAGGTAATTTCGTTTCCGTCAAGGGCAAGGCGGCGGGGGCAGTCTCACGACTAATTACGCCTTTAGGCAACTTGGCTAATTGCGCTTCGGTCAGTGGCTCTAAAATTTCCGTCGTCGGCGTAACCACCGTTTCCACTTGAATGGGTTTGACCAACTCACCTGGATATTTGGCCGTGACGACCTCACCTTTAGGGAGTGTAATGAGTGTATTCATGGGTTTATCGCATAAATACGTTTTTGCCACCCGTTGAATATCGGCTGGCGTAACGGCTTCATAACGCGCCAACTCCGCCGCGATGCTATTGGGGTCGCCAAAGGTTAAGGTATAATCTTGCAGCCATTCACTCGTACTTTGCACCGATTCACGAAATGAGGTAATTGAGCTAACCAACGTTTGCTGTTTCACGCGGTCTAACTCCGCCGCCGTCACGCCCTGGGCTATCACCGCGCTAAACTCTTGTTGTAACAATTTTTGCGCTTCATCTAATGAACCACCTGCATTAGGAAAAATTCCCGTATAAAAAATGGCTGCGCCCAAATAATCATTCAGCCCCGCGAAGGCCGTCGCGACCTTGCCCTCACGCACCAAATGTTGCTCAAAGCGGCTACTGTTGCCACTGCCCAGAATATCGGCCAATAATTTCAAAGCGTAATAATCAGCCTGACCACGCGGCGGCGCAACGACGGTGGTCGCCAAACGAGTTAGCTCGACCTGTGGGTCAGTTAAGGTTTCGGTATATCCGATTTTACAACCGTCAGCAGCCGTTTGCAATAGGGGAAAAGTATCTGGCAAGGGATATTGCGCCAAAATGGGCGTGATGGGCTGCCCTTTAGGAACATCCGCAAAGTAGGCTTGCACCAAAGTTTCGGTTAATTTAGGGTCAATATCACCAACAATGACCAACGTGGCGTTATTCGGCACATAATAGGTATTAAAAAAAGTTTGCACTTCCTTTAAGGTCGCAGCGTTCAAATCCGCCACGCTGCCAATAACGGCGCGCTCGTATGGGGCATAACCCTGCATGGGCAAGGTGAAAAGCCGTAAATTGGACTGACCATACGCCTTATTTGCGACCCGTTGGTTATATTCCTCAATAACCACTTGCCGTTCATTGTCAAAAGAGGCTTGTGTTACGGCTAATGAAGCCATGCGGTCACTCTCCAACCATAGAGCCAACGGCAATTGATTGGCGGGTAATACTTCCCAATAAACCGTTTTATCATCAACGGTATAGGCATTATTATTCGCGCCGACCCCTTCCAAATAGGCATGGTAGGTGTCGTCTGGCACATTTTTTGAGCCATTAAACATCATGTGTTCAAATAGATGAGCAAACCCTGAACGGTTCATGGGGTCATTCGCTCCACCGACACGATACGTAATGTTTACGGCTACGACAGGCGCAGAATGGTCTTCGGCCAAAATGACCCGCAGGCCATTAGGCAAGGTGTAATCATGCAACGGCAGCATGTAATCCACAAAGTTTAATTTTTTATCCATAGGTTCATCCGCGAACACCACCGAGGTTAAGGTGAGACAGATTAATATAACGAATATAACAGAAAACGGTTTTCTTAACATACAACTCCTTCTAAAATCGGTTAGGTATATTTTTTGCATAAAGAGATTATACTTGATAGGTCATTCATTTGGCTAGACCAGGGCTATAACGAATGTAGACGACATAACAAACAGCCTCATGAAGAGTTCATGAGGCTGTTTGTTGTTTTTATTGATTACAATTTAGGTCAATAAAATGCTGTGGTAACGCTAAATAAGTACCTAAGCAAAAGTTTTGCGGTACGTTTAGACCTGCAAGGTTTCCAAAACCTTGTAGGTCTTCCGCAAAATTTATACTCATCTAAATAACATGGGTGAGCGTTGAGGCGGGATAACTATCGAGATTCTTTTCGCCCAATTTTTCTCGAATTTGCTGGACAATTTGATTAAAATGTTGCTCATTATTAACGAAATCCAAATTATCCGATGGCACCATGAGAATGGGGCAAAGGGTGAAATCCTCAATCCAACCGTTATAAAGTTCATTCAACTGTTGCAGATATAGCGGCGAAATGCCGCGCTCAAAATCTCGCCCGCGCCGTTGGATGCGACCAATGAGAGTCGGTACACTCGCCTTAAGGTAGATGACGACATCAGGGATGGGTAAGAATTGGATAAATTCTTGATATAAATCGCGATACACTTGATAATCCCGTTTGGACATGCTGCCCCGTTGATATAAATTACGAGCGAAAATCTCGGCATCTTCATAAATGCTACGGTCTTGAATGACCGAATCGGGATGTTGCACGATTTCGCTTTGGACACGTAAGCGGCGCGATAAGAAAAATATTTGCGAATGGAAACTCCATTGACGCATGTCCTGATAAAAATCAGCCAAATAAGGATTGTCGTCCACTGCTTCATAGAAGGGAGTCCAGCCTAAATGTTTGGCTAATAGTTGGGTCAACGTACTTTTACCCACGCCCATATTACCTGCAATTGCGATTGAAAACTTTCTACTCATCTTCTTTAATCTCCTGTTTAAAACTGAACGCGAAAAGTACGAAAAGTGCGAAAAACGCGAAATTGCTATAACTTCTTATTTTTTACTTCCTACTTCTTAATCCCTACTCCTTACAAAAAAACACAAAAGCCACATGCAACGCCATTGTTGCTGCGGCTTTTGGACAATAAGCTAAACCTCAAGGCTTAACCTCGTGGAAAGGTGATAGCTGGTAAATAAATTGTTTGTAAGATGATAAAACTGATAATGCCCAGGCAATGAATCCAAGTATAACATGGCCGCTAAAATCTGTAAAATTGCTATTCTGATGGACAAATTGTCTTAAAAATAACATCATGAGCCAATAAAAAAGCGTAGCAACGTCAGTACATAAAAATGTAGCTGACGTTGCTACGCTGCTTATTCAATAAATAATTTTGCTTAAGGAGTGCGAAAATTTCATTTTCGCAGGTCAAAATAAAATTTTGACACTCCTGGCTATACATTTAGACCTGCAAGGTTTTTGAAACCTTGTAGGTCTGTAAATAACATTTTATTTCTTACTCCAAACTGCTTTAAACTCCGCAAACTGAGCTTCGGTCAGCCCACTATCGCCCAAATCAATGGACTCGTTGGCGCGGCCATGAAAATCCGTGCCGCCCGTCTTAAGTAACTGTAACTCATCCGCCAGTTGACCAATGACCGTGACCCAATCCACATTACCGCTAGGGCGGTGTCCTTCAT
>JAIFLK010000267.1 GCA_020049115.1 Chloroflexota bacterium
GTGGAATTTTTTTGGCACATGTTTGACCAAGTTTTAATTCGCCCTGCTTTATTGAATTACTTTGATAATCGTAATCTCCAAATTTTACGAACGGCTGGTGAAGTAAGTTTGGTCACAAAAAATGGCTTGCCTGATAAATCTAAATCAGACCATTTGCCGTTGTTGTTTAAGTTAAACTTTTAAGGAGAATGGAACATGGAAAATTTATGGTCGCTTGATATAGCTGAAGTGAAAGTTAATACACCTAAAGAAATTTTAGATGAACAAGCCTATTGGTTAGGACAAATTACAAAGAATTTGATTACAGCAGAAGTTGAAGTTGACGATTATGCTTTAAGGAAGGGAATTTTTGATAATAATTTTTACATTGTTGCGCCCACGCTTGATAACTATCGTTATAGACTTTTTACGGTTGAGCATGATATGGATATTTATCCTTTGAAAATTGACCTAGACGAGAAATTGTATCAAGAAATAGGTGGAACTAATGGCGGTACATCTATTGAGATAGATAATGAATTGCAATTTAAAGAAATTCTTGAGAAAGTTTTTCATGCTCATCGAACTAAACATATTGTGGGAGTATTGAATAGTCAGATTCGCAGTTTTTACCCGCCCGAAATGGATTTCAAACAAAACAGACTGGAAACTCAGGTCGTGTCGCAATCAGAAGACAACTATTTTTAAGCCTTAGAAATTTTTATGACCACACCCCACATTCAAAATATTCTGGACAATTTACCGACCAAGCCAGGCGTTTATCTGCATAAAAATGCTGACAAGAAAATTATCTATGTTGGCAAGGCAATAAATCTGCGGCATCGGGTGCGTTCCTATTTCCATAAATCGGCGGGGGGGGATAGCCGTGAAAAGACGCGACGGTTAGTTAAGGAAATCGCCGATATTGAATTTATCATCACCGATAGCGAGTTGGAAGCGTTGCTGTTGGAAAATACGCTCATTAAGAAACACCAACCGCGTTATAATATTAAGTTGAAAGATGATAAACGGTATCCTTATATTAAGGTACATTGGCAAGATGATTACCCTAAAGTGACCATTACGCGGCGATTGCAAAACGACGGTGGGCGATATTATGGCCCTTACACTGCGTCATGGGCGGCTTATCAAACCCTGGATTTAGTCCGTAAAATTTTCCCTTATTTAACCTGCAATCGTAATATTAACGGCCAAGATGAACGGGCGTGCCTTTATTATCACATTGGCCGATGTGCGGGGCCGTGTATTGGGGCGGTCAATCGGGCGCAATATCGCAGCATGATTGATAGCTTGTGTAATTTTTTGGCGGGGCAAATTGAGCCAGTGGTGGCGGATTTGCGGCAACAAATGGCGGTGGCTTCGGCGGCCATGAACTATGAAAAGGCGGCGCAATTTCGTGACCAAATTCGGGCGATTGACCAAGTTGTAGAGAAACAAAAAGTAATTAGTGCCGATACCGTTGACCGTGATGTGATTGCCTTTGCTCAAGCGGATGGTGATGCTTGTGTGCAAGTCTTTTTTATTCGGGGCGGGCGGTTAGTGGGACGGGATTATTTCATTTTGGAAGATAGCGCAGATGAAGATAAGGCGGAACTCATGGCGGCTTTTTTGAAACAATTTTATGACCAAGCAACCACCATTCCGTCAGAGATTATATTACCTAAAGATGTCGATGAATTGATGATTATTAAACAATGGTTGCAAAGCAAGCGGGGGGCGGAGGTCACGTTAGAAGTGCCACTACAGGGGACGCATTTGGAATTATTAGAAATGGCAACCCAAAATGCGGCAGAAACGCTCAGTCATTTACAGGCGCAATGGGCGATTGATGAGCATAAACAAAGCGCGGCCTTGGCCGAATTACAACAAGCCTTGAATTTGCCTGGCCCGCCCATGCGGATTGAATGTTACGATATTAGTACATTGCAAGGGACAAATACGGTGGGTTCGATGGTGGTTTTTGCTAAAGGGGTGCCGTTGAAGAGTGATTATCGGCGGTTTAAGATTAAAACAGTGGCGGGGCAAAATGATTACGCTAGTTTACAAGAAATGTTACGGCGACGATTTGCAAGGGCGAATCAATCGTTAAGTATTTTGGAGGCGAGTGATGATGATAGCGATTTGGGGGATAAGTCGTCATGGGCGTTGATGCCGAATTTAATTATTATTGATGGGGGGAAAGGGCAATTGAGTGCGGCCTTAGAGGTGTTAGATGAATTTAAGTTACGGGAATCTATTCCCATTGTGGGGTTAGCCAAGCAACATGAGGAGCTATTTTTCCCTGGCCGTTCTGAGTCGCTCATGTTGCCGCGTGACTCGCAGGGGCTATTTCTCATTCAGCGTATTCGAGATGAAACCCACCGTTTTGGGGTGACGTATCACCGTAAATTACGGAGTAAGAGCGCGACCCGTTCTACGTTAGATGATATTGAGGGGATTGGCCCGAAACGGCGGCAAGCTCTGATGAAACAATTTGGCTCACTCAAAGCGATGCGGGAGGCGAGTATTGAGGATTTAGCGGCGGTGCCAGGCATGAATCGTAAGGCGGCTGAGGCGGTGAAGGCGGGGCTGTGACCAGGCTAGGTCAACTTGACCTAGCTCCTTTTTATTCCCCCGTTGTCACAAAAACAGGTATTACTTTAACTTGCGTAATGGGGTCGGTATATTCTGTTTCATATTTAGCCTGATTGCGGTCATCTACGGCTTCAACAAACATAACTAACGTTATCTCGGTTAGCCCCAAACTATGAGCATACGCTGCGGCTTGTTTCAAATCTTTTTGATGTTCATAATGAGTGGCAAAACTTTTTAACTCTAGGGCGTAACGTTGCCCTTGATATTCAATGAGCAAATCAACTTTACCATTACCCGTAGGAAACTCAGGCACGACCCGCGCCGCAAAGGGTTGTAAAAATAACATTAAATACATATATAAATTGAAATGATAGACTGCTTCATACACTTTCAAATCCATCACGCGGCGCGGGGCTTGATGTAATAAACGTTCATGGTGTAGTTGCAAATAATTTTCATGCCGTTTGAGTAGGGGTTTCAAATATAAACTCGTTTCGGTAATCGTGTCACTCAGGTCTTCAAATGGGTTGTAAGGTTGAGCTAAATTACTAAATAGTTCATTAGAAAAATAGTTAAATAACTGTTTTTGTACAAAGGGCGAGGGAAAACGCACCAGGTCATTATCGAGGTTATTACTTTCGTAATCAATCACCCCATTAAGATATAAAAAATTAAGCAATGGATTATCATAATTAAATTTTGTTTTACGTTGGGTTTCAAACAAAGTTAATACCACTGCTTTGTACGGTTCTTGTTTGGCCTTACTGATGATATTTAAGATATTATTATTGGGTAAACGATTTAAGGCCGCGCGATACATGACCTCAAAATCGGTCATCGAAATAGTCGGTTGCTGCCGATTGTATGTTTCCGTAAGCAACTCACCCAACCAACTGACTAGCCCTGGCTGACCTTGTGTTTCATAAAAAATACGTTCTATTACGCCCAACTCAAATTGTTGCCCACTTTCTTGCTCATACCATTGAAACATGCCTAACACTTCGTTTAAGGTAAGGTTAGGCACATGTAGTCCTCGTTGCACGTTAAAAGGTGAGCCTTTATCGTTCTCCACCCCTAAAGCCGCCCGCATCCCAATCAAAGCAACTCCATGTAACAGATTACTTTTTTCACTGGTTGGTTTATCTAGCTCATTCACTCGTTTGGTATACATACTTCGTAATTGACCGACAAAATCGGCAATCAATTCGTCATTCAGAGTATCAAACTCGTCTAAAATTAAGATGAGAGGGCGGCTGAAATGTGTTGGGGTGAATAGCCCTTGTAATTCTGCCCACTGGGTCATGGGCGGAAAATCGCGCCGAAACCACTCAGCCAATAATTGCCTAAATTCAGCTAAAACGGCTTCTGCACTATTCATACCTTTAAGGGATTGTAAGGTCAAAATAGCCACTTCAAATGTAGCTGCCGTTCTAATTCTTTGCATGACTTGCTGCAATAACCAAGTTTTACCTCGCTGGCGCGGGGCCCAAATGGTAATGTAATGGCCTCCTTTAAGTGGCTGTTCACCTACTATTTGTTGATAGGCTTGTTCAATCAGATTTTGGCGTGGGGCATAGTAATGTTGGTCAATATCAATAGGGCCATATGAACTAAATTTACGGGTCATGGCTATGACCTCCTTATAACTAAATTTTACAATGCACAGACCGTTTCTTTCATCACTTCGGCCACTGCCGCGCATAGGCCATGCATAAATTTGGCGGCGGGGCAACCGAGGGAGGTATCTTGCACATAATGGGTTTGGTCATTGATTTGTATTTGCATCCCCATGCGCCCGTAAGCGTCATTGAGTAGTTGTATTTGAAATGTATGGTTATCATGCGGATAAATATAAATTTTGGCCGAGACATGCGTAGAGCCAGCGAGCCAATTTTGATAGACGGTTTCAAAATCAAAAAGTTGACGTATTTTAGCGACATCTTGTGGATAAGTGACGCGGAGTTGATAGAGATGATAAACGGTGGCTCTTAACACATCTTCAAAACCAGCTACGGCAAAATCAACCTCAACCGAGCGTAAGCCAATCTCTGTATTAATCATTTGTAATTGACTGCGAAAAAGATTTGCCAATAAATCAATTGAGCCTAATAAATCTTGCGGTTTGATGACCCGTTGGGCTAGTTGCACTAAGTAATCTTTCATCTGTAGCATGGCCTGCCCACTGCCTTCAATGCTACCCAATTCAGAGCTATTTTTAGGTTCAAAATGGGTCACGCTAAATTCGGGGGGGAGTTGCCATTGTTGGCGAAAGGTGGATAAGGGGGTTAGAGGGTAAGTTTGCTGCTTAATTGTTATTTGCATAGTTTATTTATCTCACTTAAAAATTAAGTAAAAAAGGGGCAAACATGACTAAGTTTGCCCCTTTTGAGTTCAATTAACTTAATTTAGCTAAGTTCAGGGTCTATTACCCCATATTGGTCATCTGACCGTTTATAAACGACGTTCACCTGACCCGCGTCGGGGTTAAAGAAGACAAAGAAATCGTGACCCAAAAGTACCATTTGTTCAACCGCTTCTTCAGGACTCATGGGGGAAATGGGGAAATGTTTCACCCGTACAATTTGGCGGTCTTGTTCTTCAGCTAACGATTCCCATGTTTCAGGGGTGAGTTCGGGCATCATGTCTTCGGGTTGAACTTTATAGGTGCTTTGACCTTGCCAACGTTGGAGTCGTTTGCCTTTATAGCGCGCAATTTGCCGATGGATTTTATCAACTACCGCGTCAATTGAGGCATAAATTGCCTCAGAGCGGTCTTCTGCTCGTAAGATGGTGCCATTGGCGCGCAAGGTGATTTGCACAATATTTCTATCTTTGGCACTTTTAGTATTCTCTTTAGTAATTTCGATATAGGCTTCGCCCATGTCGGGTAAATAGCGGTCAAGTTTGTCTATTTTTTGTTCCACGTATTCTTTAATACGGTCTGAAATGACAAAATTCTTCCCTTTAAGTTGTAGTTGCATGATTTTTCCTCCAGCAAAATAAGTAAAATAAAACTAGGTGTGGTTAGTTATGATGAGGATGTTGCGGCCTGGCAAGGGTTAAGCCCCATACCGTAGCAGCTTGAGCTTGTTTTAAGGCCAGAGCGCAAGCCTCTAAGGTTGAGCTAGTGGTGCAGACATCATCAATCAATAAAATATGTTGCCCTATTAAGGTTTTGTTAGTACAGTTAAAAGCCCCTTGCACATTTTCACGGCGTTGTTGGGGATTTAATTCAACTTGAGCAACGGTGGCACGAGTTCGTTGTAAGCTCGTTGTATCAAAGGGTAGTTTTAACTGCCGACTTAATCCTTTGGCTAATAACTCACTTTGATTAAAGCCCCGTTCATTTAAGCGGGTAGGGTGGAGGGGAACAGGTATAATCACGTCAGCTGAAAGTTCATACCGTTGATAGGCTTCTACCAACATTTGACTTAATATATTCACAACAGCTTGGTGATTATAGTATTTAAGGGCATGGATGGCTGACCGAATGGGACTATTTTCAAAATAGGTGGCGGTTCGTAGGCCATTGAGATTTTGTAAAGGGCTATGTTGGCAATGGCTACATATCGCCTCTGTAAGCGAGGTTGTCAACCCACATTGGCGACAGACAGAACGAGGTGTAAATTTTATTTGGCTTAGACAGGGTTGACATAACCAACTACCCAAACTTTGGCAGTTAACACATCGTGGGGGGAATAACAAATCTAGAAATAAATGCCAGATTTGGGTAATAAACATTTAGGCTAGGTCTCAAATTTAAGCTGGTCGCCAACGGTGGTTTGCGTAGCCGTAATTGTGCCAATGGGCATTTCTAAGATGTAGGCTGATTTTGAGATAAATGGGCCTAAACGATACGGCACCATGGCTTCATCGGCGCGAATAACTTTGAAATCTTTGTCTACATATAATACATCAATGGGAAAGCCCATGAACCAAGTATGAATACTTTTTTCTCCAACAAGAATCAGCCCTTCTTGTTTTTTCAATGGGGCTGAACCTAGCAAGCCTCGTAATCTTAACCAAAAAGTGTCAGCTACTCTTGCTTGCTGAATGAGTGATATCTGACGCGTTTTATTAAAAACGTGCATGGTTATTTATCAAGGGGGCTAAGTCCCTTTGTTTCCAAAATGATGAGCAAAGCGGGAGCTAATAATACAATGAACAAGGCGGGAAAGATGAGGAATACCATCGGAAATAACATTTTGATAGGGGCTTTATTGGCTTCAGCCTCAGCACGTTGGCTTCGTTTGATACGCATTTGTTTAGATTGAACTCGTAACACTTTAGCAATACTAACCCCCAATTGCTCGGCTTGAATAATAGCGGCGGTTAAACTGGTCATATCAGGGACATCGACATTTTCAGACATGTTTTTAAGAGCGATACGTCGTAATACGCCTAAACGCATTTCTTGGGTCACTCGGCCAAAAGCCTTACTAATTTCGTTATCCCATTTATCTGCTACTTTCTGTAATGCACCATCAAACCCCATGCCTGCTTCAACTGTAATGGTGAGCAAATCCATGGCATCAGGCAATTGTTTGATAACATTCGCTTGACGGGCTTGGATTTTAGAACGTAACCATAATACAGGTAAAAAGTAACCAATACCCCCTCCACCCAGACCAATTGGAAGCATGTAAGTATAATTACCCGACACCGCGGCGAAAAGGAAGGCTAATACGCCAAATATAACCGTCGCTCCAATCCGTAACCCTAAGAACTCTTTCGCGCCCCAACCATTGGGTTTGCCAGCCATTTCCATCATTTTTTCGGCGGCAGCTTTGGATTTTTCAGGGGATAACTGGGTGAATCTTTCTGCCATACTGACCAACATCGGGCGAAGAACCCGTTGGCTAAATGGCAGCGATAATTCAATTTCTTCCAAACTGACCGGGGTGGCGCGTCCTGCAAACTGCTCCAAACGGTCTAGGACATCATCTGAAGTAGATGATGTGTCGATAAAGTTTTGAATTCGGTCAAATACACCCATAATAACCTCCTATACATCAATAGCGGTCAACTTCTGCATGACAAAGTAACCAAATGAAATCCCGAAAGCAGCAATACCAAAGAAAACCCAACCTACAGGCTGCGAACATTCCACTGTCAACATACTCTCACCTGGGTCGCAAGAATAAATTAACCGTCCCATATATGGCTCATTCATGGCGAATAGCAATAACCCTAACAGAACGGGTAAAAGCGTAATAACAATGCCCGATATTTGCGCTTGGGCAGTTAACACTCCAATCTGACCTTTAATCCGCACCCGTTCTCGAATAACTTCACCAATGACTTCCAAAATTTCGGCTAAGTTACCCCCAACTTCACTTTGGACAGCCACTGCAGCAATCATGAGGTCTAAGTCACCGCTAGGGACACGGCGAAGTAAGTTACCAAACGAGCGTTCTTGGTCAACCCCTAAGCTAATTTCTTGCACTACCCGTCGAAATTCGGTACAGATAGGCTCAGGCATTTCTTTACCCACTGACTCCATGGCCTGTAATAAAGAGTAACCTGCTCGTAGACCATTAGCCATCAAGGTAATCGCATCCCCTAATTGGTCATTAAAGGCTTGAATGCGTGCCTTAATTTTCATTTTAAGCCAAATTTTGGGACCCATCAAACCAACTAAGAAACCAACACCCAACCAAACTGGGCTAAGACCTTTCCATATCAGCATGACTAACATAATTCCCATAATAGCCATGACATTGGCTGCCCAAAACTCTGGCACCGTCCATTTTAAGTCAGCTTTGGATAATTGGTCTGCTAAACCACGCCCAATATTTCGTTCTTGTAGCCGTTCTTCTAAATTTTGGGTTAAAGCTGAGGGAGCCTTTTTTGCATTTACTTTTTCATCATCTAACTCATCAGCATCAGGCCCAGTGTCTTGACCTAGAAATTTTCCTAGTCTGTCTTTTTCTGTGTCAGCTTTTCTAAAAAAGTTCATGACTTACCTCCTATTACTATAACCCAACTTACTTTATAAATAGCTTATTAGCGACCAGATCTGGCTCCAAAGATAGTGGCTGGCAAAGTAATACCTGCATTTTCTATGCGTTCATAGAATTTAGGGCGGACTCCCGTTGGCTTTAATCGTCCGATAATCTTGCCATTTTCAATTCCTAATTGTTCAAAGACAAATATATCCGATAACACCACCACATCACCTTCCATACCTTGTACTTCAGTACAATAGGTGACTTTACGACTGCCATCTCTTAAGCGAGATTGTTGCACAATCATATCAACGGCTGAGGCAATTTGTTCACGGATAGCTTTGGCGGGCAAATCCATGCCTGCCATGAGGCACATGGTTTCCAACCGAGAGAGCATATCACGCGGGGTATTGGCGTGGGCAGTGGTCAAACTCCCATCGTGACCCGTATTCATGGCCTGGAGCATGTCTAAAGTTTCCCCACCGCGACACTCACCCACCACGATACGGTCAGGCCGCATCCGTAAGGTATTCATAACCAAATCTTGAATACTGACGGCCCCTTTTCCTTCAATGTTCGCGGGCCGTGACTCTAGCGTAACCACATGCTCTTGTTGAAGCTGAATTTCAGCCGCATTTTCTACCGTAATAATCCGTTCATCTTCAGGGATGCAAGCAGAAAGCACGTTTAACAAGGTTGTTTTGCCTGAACCTGTACCCCCTGATACCACAATATTTAACCGTCCAATAACACAAGCTCTTAAAAATTCAGCCGTTTCTTCCGTCATAGAGCCAAAACGGATCAAGTCTTTAATCGTCAGGGGGTCTTTCTCAAACTTACGAATCGTTATCGTTGGCCCATTCAAAGCCAGGGGAGGAATAATAGCATTCACCCGTGACCCATCGGGCAAGCGAGCATCTACTAAAGGTGAACTCTCATCAACCCGACGACCTAGTGGTGAAACAATACGGTCAATGACTTTTAGCACATGTTCATTATTTTCAAAAGTAACATTACTGAGAGTTAATTTACCTTTACGTTCAACAAAGACTTTGTTTGGCCCATTGACCATAATTTCACTGACTTCTTCATCGGCTAGTAATACCTCAAGGGGCCCAAAGCCCAAAATATCAGCCACAATTTGGTCATGAAGTTTGCCCCGTTCAACGCGACTTAAGATAATATTTTCCTGAGCCAAAATCTGGTCAAATAGATCCTGAATCGTGCGCCGTACTTCAGAGGCATTTTTCTTAGCATCCATGGACGGGTCAAGTTCAGCCAGTAATTTATCTTGAATTCGTTCTTTGAGGTCTTTGAACTGGTCGCCACGGGCAGGAGCAGAGGGTGCTTTACGCACCGCGGGCTTTACGGTGGTGGGGGCAGTTTTAGCTTTCAGTGGGCCAGTGGGTGATGGTGCTGCTTCACCACCACCGCCGCCAGATTGACTTTTAGCGATACGTTTTAATAGAGACATTGATTACAATTCCCCTTACTAAACAACTAGTCAGCAAACAGCTTATCAGCAAGTCAGGCCGACTATCTGATAAGCTGTTTGCTGACTAGCTGACCAACTGACAAGCTACTTGCTAATTACCTACCGAAGAAACCAGAAGAGCGTACGGGGGCTTCTACCTCAGTTGAGGCAGGATTAAAAGATTTTATAAGATAATTACTTAAACTCACTGTTTCTTGACTGAGTCGGCTACTGCGATTACCAATAACAAAGGGTATTCCTTGATTAACCGCAGTGGTCGCAACCCTTTCATCAAATGGCAATTTACCCTCAATCCGATACTTAATATTTGCTTCAATATCTTCGGCCCGAATATTTACTCGTTTATCTTCCTTGTTGAGAACAAACATGATCCGTTCACGTTCATACTCTAGAGCCTCAGTTATCTCAAAGAAAAGTTTGGCATCTTTGATGGCGGGTATTTCAGGGGTTGTTATGACCATAATTTTGTCAGTAACATCTAAAACACTCAAAATTCTATCATCAAGGCTACTACTTGTATCCACAATAACGATGTCAAACATGGTTTTTAGTCTTTCTAAAACCTCAACTAAAAATGGTGGATTGACCACATCCGCTTCTTCAGGACGGGGAGGGGCTAAAAGTGTTTTGATGCCTGAACTATGAGCGATAAGTGTATCGTTAATCAACTCATCATCAAGTTCATCCGCATTATTGGCTAAGTCTACAATGGTACGGCTAGGGTAAAGATTGAGCAATACCCCAATATCACCAAATTGTAAATTGGCATCGACTAAAACGACTTTTGCTGCGGCGTTTTGTTGCAAAGCAACCGCAATGTTAACGGCAATAGAACTGCAGCCAACTCCTCCCTTAGCACTGAAAATAGTGATAATTTTACCGTGGTCTTTTTCCGTAGGTTCACTACTGGTGGTAGAACCCGTTGAAGTTGGGACCGTAGGCAAGGCTTGGCGACGGGTATTTCCTAGTTGGTAGACTCGGCGAATACTGCTCACGAGTTCATCACTAGAGAATGGCTTGATAAGAAATTCTCTAGCACCAGCTAACATGGAACGTCGCAGGTAATCAGATTCACCTTGCACGGACATCATAATAATTTGGGTAAATGGCACTTGTTGAGTGATGCGTTCACTCGCCGTAATACCATCCACCCCGGGCATGTTGATGTCCATGAGGATGATGTCGGGTTGCAGTTCAACGGCCATCTGAATACCTTCTTCACCATTGGTGGCTGCTCCCACCACGTCTATATCTGATTCGAAAAAGAGAAGTTTGCGTAGATTTTCCCTGGTTTCAGGAATATCGTCCACAATAAGCAAACGTATTTTTTCGTTATCTCCTGAACTTGGGCTTGATGCACCTGACATAAGCTACTACCTTGTAATTGGGTTATGGTTCAACGTAAGTATGGTAGAGAGTAAAGTTTATTTGGCTTGGGTAATCACAATTTAACCATGATTACCCTAACTTAAATAATAAAATATTAATTAGCAGCCTTACCTTGGCCTTGGTTCTGTTGGCTGGGGGGACGTTTTCGCCGCTCTATTTCATTTTGCAATAGAGTTAAGTCAAGGGCTTTCAATTTCTCCAATAATTGGTCATTGGTAGTAGGTTCTTTATCCATCACAATGTCAATTTTAGGGGGGACAGAAATATCGAACCGAGTGAGCATATATTGAAGGGTGACTGCTTCTGTTTTATGGTCTGCATTCTCTTCATTCGCCGCCCGTAAAGCCATTTCACTACTAATATCATTTTTGCGTAACCACAATAAAACGAGCGCATCTTGGGGGGTTACAGCTAAGGTAACAATAGTGGGGCCTTTTGGGGCGGCTGGTGCTGCTGATTGTGGTTGATTTTGAGCCGTCGCGTCAGGCGCAATAGGAGCGGGGGTGGGGTCAGGGAGCCATGAGCCAACTCGAATAACTTTCGCGGCCCCAACTGTTAATTGAGCCACCCGCCGAGGAATTTGCGCTTTACTTCCAGATATCATGGCACTAATAGCGGCTTCACCCTGACCAAAAAGGTCAATACGGCCCTGCTCAAACGGGGGCTTTATCGCTACATCGGTACTACAACTGCCCGTGGTGGGGTCACATGTTTGGATGGGAATAAGGAGTTGAACTTTGTTGGGTAATGGAGCTTGAAATTCTTCATCAACATCTATGAAGGGCGTGGTAATCAAAATATCAACCGTGTCCCCTTGTTGAATAGCATAAGCCACACTACTTTGTTCCTCTATGGGGTAAGCGACAGCAACTCTTCCCGCGGGAATTTGGAGTGACGCTTCACCCGAAGCTCCTGGGTCAGCCAACATGCTCCGCAAAATGAGCTGACCTTGTACAATATCAGTTTTTGCCACTTTGCCAATTGTTTCAACTTCGTCCACCAAAACATCAGGCGGCAAAACTGTGGTTGACGGCCAATCACGCCGCCCAATAGAGCCTTG
>JAIFLK010000365.1 GCA_020049115.1 Chloroflexota bacterium
CAACGGTGGCAGATTAAAGAATTGGCCTTATTTGGCTCAATTTTGCGGCCTGATTTTCGCCCTGAAAGTGATGTTGATGTGTTGGTGGATTTTCAGCCTGAAACGGCCTGGTCACTCTTTGATTTAGTGGATATGTATGAAGAATTGAAACAAATTTTTCAACGTGAGGTGGATTTGGTGACGCGGCGGAGTTTGCGTTATAGCTTAAATCCTAAGCGTAGTCACGCGATTTTATCAACGGCTGAGGTGATTTATGCCACCGCGTGATGAACAATCTCTGATAGATATTTTAACCTCAGCCAAACTAGCCCTAAGCTATGTTGCCAATAAAACATTAGACGATTTTATAGAGGACAATCAATGTCATGATGCGGTTATTCGGCGGATTGAAATTATCGGTGAAGCCGCTTATCGGGTTAGCCCTGCCACCAAAATAGCTTTGCCTCAATTTGATTGGCGCAGAATGATGGGTATGCGTAATGTTATGATTCATCAATATGATAATGTTGATTTGGAAACTGTTTGGCAAGTTTTACAGCACCACCTACCACCTCTTGTCACTCAATTAGAACAAATTTTACCCTAAGAGGTGTGAACATGGAAGAATCAATTTTAGAAGTAGTTTATGAAACCACCAAAGGTCTGCATAAAGCAGGGCTGATGGAGAGTAAAACATTGCAAGAATTTGAAAGCATGTGTTTACCACCTCTTAAGCGTGTTAAGTCACCAGACATGTTGACATTTCAATAGGGTTACAAATTGGTCAACAAACACGCTGTTTTTGACCAATCCGAGTGCATTGAAATGGAATTGACATTTTTGCCATGTCACTCTGAGCGAAGCACCCATAGGGTGTAAACGAAGAGTCCTTGCAACCTCAGCCTAAAAGTGAGGTTTCAGTGCCGAAAACCGCTTGGGTTGGCAGAGTTTTGAGGGATTCTTCACTCCGTTCAGAATGACATGACAAACCGCAAAAAACAAAATGTGACGCAATGTTAATATGTCTGGTGACTCAACATTTAGGGTAATTTACTTTATGCCTCGTATTCTAGTCGTAGATGATGACAAACAAATAGTAAGATTGGTTCGTTCCTATCTGGAAAAAGAGGGCTATCAGGTGTTTGTGGCCTACGATGGCGAGACTGCCTTACATATTATTCGCCATGACCAGCCCGATTTGGTGGTGCTTGACCTGATGTTGCCTGATAAAGATGGCTGGGAGATTACCCGTTTGGTGCGGAGTGACCCCACGTTGATTAAGCTACCTATCATTATGTTGACGGCGCGGGTAGAGGACAGTGATAAAATTGTGGGGCTGGAGTTGGGGGCTGATGATTATATTACGAAACCTTTTAACCCGCGTGAGGTGGTGGCGCGGGTGCGGGCGGTGTTGCGGCGGACGGGTGGTGAGCCGACTTTGTCCACCATTTTAGAGTTGGGGTCACTTCGCATGGATGTGACGCGACATCAAATAACGGTTGATAACGAACCGATAGAATTGACCGTCACTGAATTTAATCTGCTTAAATTATTGTTAGAGCAACCTGGCCGCGCCTATTCGCGGGTGGATTTGATTGAGAAAGGGTTGGGTTATGGTTATGAGGGGTTGGAGCGCACGGTAGATAGCCATATCAAAAACTTACGCAAAAAAATTGGCGTGGATGCGGACAATCCTGCCTACATTGAAACGGTTTATGGGCTGGGCTATCGGCTGCGAAATTAGGACGCGGATGCACGCGGATAGACGCGGATTTTTAAAGCGAAAAGGAAAAATCCGCGTCCATCCGCGTCCTAAGCCTTACAAGGTGAAATATGAACAAATTATGGGTGCGGCTGGCGGTGGCATTTGGTACAGTTATCTTAATTTCGGTGACAATAACGGCACTTTTAGCCAATTATCAAGTGACCCGCCAATTTCGGGGACTCATGATGCACAATCAATTGCTGACCTCGCCCGTCAATGGCGAATTGGTGGACTATTATGCGGCGCATGGTAGTTGGACGGGCGTGGATGAAATACTTGATAATAAATCGGGCGGCATGGGCATGATGGGTGGTCAAGGGATGCGCTATGGGCAAATGGGCATGACGTTGGCAGATGCTCAGGGACGGGTGGTTTATGGCTCTGGCCTAACAACTCAGTTAAGTGAAGCGGTGCTGGCTAATGCCATCAAATTGGAGGCGCAGGGGCAAACCATTGGCTATTTTCTAACGGACATGGTGGCTGAACCTTCGCCGCAAGAGCAACGTTTTTTGAATCAAACCAATTGGGCGTTGATGCAAGGTGGGTTGGTGGCGGTGAGTTTGGGCGTGTTGCTGAGTTTGGGGCTGGCGTGGGGGTTGGCGCAACCGTTAAAGGAATTAGTCATGGCCGCGCAACGCATTGCTCAGGGCGAATTTAATCAACGGGTGACGGTTACGGGGACGGCAGAAATTGCTGATTTAGCCCATGCCTTTAACGAAATGACGGCTTATTTGCAACGGGCGGAAATTTTGCGTCAAAATTTGGTGGCGGACGTAGCGCATGAACTCCGCACCCCCTTGAGCGTTATACAAGGTAATTTACAGGCTATTTTAGAGGATGTATATCCGCTGGATAAAACGGAAATTGCCATGATTTATGAAGAAACCATTACGCTAAATCGCCTGATAACTGACTTGCGCGAGTTGGCGCAATCGGAGGCGGGGCAATTGAGTTTGAATTTAGAGCCGCTTGATTTAAGGCCGTTGTTGCAAAATAATTTAGATTTATTTCATGAACTGGCGCAGGAAAAAGCCATTCAACTTCATTTAATAATGCCCCCTCATGACTTATACCAACACCTCACCCCTACCCTCTCCTATCTAGGAGAGGGAGTAAAGCCTCCCCCTTTATCCCCGTATGGGGGTGACTTCGGGGGGACTGAGGGGGATATGCCCCTGCCCCAAGTCATGGCCGACCCTGACCGTTTGCGGCAAATATTACATAATCTTATATCCAATGCACTGCGCCACACACCGCATAACGGGCAAATTACGGTTGAGGTTGAGCCATTGCCACATGAAATCAAAATCTCGGTGCAAGATACTGGCGCAGGCATTACCGCTACCGATTTGCCCCATGTTTTTGACCGTTTCTGGCGGGCGGATAGGTCACGCACGCGAGAACAGGGTGGCTCTGGTTTGGGGCTGGCGATTACGCGGCAACTGGTTAAGGCACATGGCGGGGAAATTGGCGTAAGCAGTGAGTTAGGACAGGGGAGTTGTTTTTGGTTTACATTGCCGCTTGGCGGGGAAATTGGCGTAAGCAGTGAGTTAGGACAGGGGAGTTGTTTTTGGTTTACATTGCCGCTTAAGCCAACCCTGACAGGTTTTTGAAATCTGTCAGGGTTGACTTCTACTCGTTACCTATTGTCATTATTATCGTTTGCATCGGGCGTGGGCGTACCGTTCTCATCTTCGCCATCGTCAGGTGGGGTTGGCGTGCTAATGGATTGAGCAGTCGGGAGAGGGAATTTCATCATCACAGGGATGTAAATTTTGTGACATAGAGTGCCATTGGTACACGGGGTTGGAGTGATGGTAGGTGTTGGGGTGACGGTTGGTGAAGTCACTACCGTTGGCGAAGGCGTGGCGGTGGGCGGAACTGTTGCCGTCGCCGTTGGAATAGCGGTGGGCGGAGTCGTGGCCGTTGGGACAGCCGTTGCTTGGGGAAAGTGGCGGAGTCGTGGCCGTTGGGACAGCCGTTGCTTGGGGAAAGTCCGCCCTATTGCCAGGGAAGGTCAGCGCGTTAATTTCCGCAATGTTGGTAAAGCCATCACCATCCGAGTCCAGATTGGCAATGGTGTCAAAATTAAAACCATTATTTTTGAACGCGCTGCCATAAACATTAAGAGCTTTAGGATTGGTGTTACTGGTGTGGCACAGAATACATTCATTAAGTTTGGAGTTATTGATTTGCGGATATTTCGTGACCGCCGCCGTTAAATAACTAGCAAAGGCTTGGGCTGTTTCAGGTGCGAGGAGCGCGCCCGCTAACAAAAAGGCAAAGCTGCCTAACAAAATGAATAAGTGATATTTTCGTACAAAGTAAGCTAATCTCATAACAATCTCCCGTAAAACTAATGTTTCTAAATACAATAAATTTTTCCCACCTGTAAATAATTCGGTCAGCCCTCATCGCGTTTGAAACGCGATAAGGGCTTAACATCAATTAATCATGGTACGCTGATAAAATTATGAACCACCAGAGCTACCACCACCACCGCCACCACCCGTGCTACCACCACCGCCATTTGACCTGCCACCACCACTAATGGTGTGCCATTTGAGCAGAAAGGTGGCACTATCTCGGCCCGTATCGCCGATGAAATTTTTAGTTTCGCCCTCTTTATACCCCTTAACAATGCCAATTTGCCAGGTATATGAGCCTGCTTGCCAACCACTCCAGGGGCTTAATACATATTCAGGTGATTTTGTCCAATCGACAAAGGCGGAATTATTGCTGCCTTCGGGCTTAATGCGAATATCAAAATATTCATCTTCGGCCAATTGCCCCTGAAATTCCCACCGTAATACTACGTTCCCCGCCACGTCCACCCCATTGGGCGGGTTGTAGATGACGGCGGCGGGGCCACCTAGATTGGTGGTGGCAACGGCCCCGTTTTGCGTTGGCGCAGCCATGACAGGTGCATTTGCGGGGATGACGGGAATCGCGGCTAAAGTGGGTAGGGCGGTCAGGTCAGTGGGTCGCCAAGCCAGAGGTTGCGGCCAGGGCGTAGGGGTTGGCCAGGGCGTGGCGGTGGGTAACGGGGTCGCGGTCGGCCAGGGCGTATTGGTGGCAATAGGCATGGCGGTTTGGGTCGGCATGACGGTAGGTAACGGTGTTTGAGTGGGCGTGGCCGTCGGTAAATCTTGGGCTTTCGCCACCATTAAGGCTGAGGGATTACAGCCCGTAAGCGCGCTGGTTAAACCGAGTGTCGTTAAGGTTAATTGCGTCCATGATTTGAGTTGCGTTTGTTTTTTCTGGGTCAGGCGACGAATATTTAACATTATGTAGCTCCATTAATTGATTAAGTCAGAATTATAGAGTTCTCCTAAATGAGCTTTAGACAGAAGAGTCACATAGCCAGCCTTGCGATTCTAACATTCATTTAAGAACATTATTACCCTGTTCATTTAGTTTCTTTACTGTAGAGCGTGTGTCCAGAATAAATTCTGGCGTTTTGCGTAAGTCCTAATAGGGTGTAACATTTAGTCATCGTCATCATCCCCGCCATGGTCATCATCACCATCATCATCGTCCCCCCCACCGTAATTACCACTGTCATGCTTATCAGAACGGTTATCATCATCACCATCACGACCACCCGCCGCATAAGCCTCAGCAGCAGCAGGTTGTTGCGTAGACACTTGGTTATAAGTGGCTTGTAATTGTGCTTGTAAAATAGCTAAGGCTTGCTGAAATTGCTGTTCACCTTCAGTGGTCTTCGCTTGAATTACCACCATTTGATTTTGATAGGTTTGCCCATCGGCAGCAATAGCTTGTTGTAATTGATTGGCATGAGTTTGAATGGCCTCAACATGGGTGACGTTTTGCTTAAGCTGCGCTTGCAGGTCACGCAATTGGGCATCCAGTTTCACAATTTCATTTCGTGAATTAACCTCTAATTCGGATAAGGCTTGTTGGCGGCTATCAATTTGCGCCTTGAGTACATCTTCACGGGCTTGTAAGGTACTTTGTAAGGTCGCTAATTGCGTGGCGGCGGGGTCAATGATTGGGGCTACGGCTACAGGGGCGGCGATGGTGGGAACTTCAGCCGCTTGGCTGGCCTGGGGCGGGGTAAAAAGGTTGAAAATCATGGCTGCAAAAAAGATAACGCCCGCGACAGTGGTGAAAAAACTAGCTAACATCAGTGCAGTAAAACGTGACATAATATAATCTCCTATTGACTGAGTCCCGCTTGAGCGGCATTAAGTTGGGTTTGGGCTTCATTGAGTTGTTGTTGCCAAGCGGCATAACGGGTAGTATATTGGTTTTTAGCTTCATCTAATTGGCTTTGATACGTAACCAAACGACTTTGACGAGCATCCTCTAATTGCTTGACTTGCTCTAGCAAGGTTTGCTGTTGCGTTGTTAATGATTGTAATTGGCCTTGCGCCAGTGCCACTTGCGCTGCTAAATCCTGTTGTTGCATTTGATACGTGGCTTGGCGGCTTTGTAAGGTTTGTTCTAACTCGGCGAGGCGGGCTTGATAAGCCGCTTCACGTTGCGCCATACTGGCTTGATATTGGCTCATGTCAGTCGCCACCTGGTTCGAGGCAAGTGCGACCGTGGCGACGACCAACGGTTGGAGAGGGGTGGCTTTAACCTCAGCCTTCGTTGTAGGCATAATGCTAAAGATACCGACCACAATAACAAGTAAGGTAGTTACGATGACGGCAATAATGGGTGCTAGGTATTTCATGAAGTTGCTCCTTAAAAATGATAGGACTTCCACTTATAGCCCGTTTTAGTAGCAAACAGGGGTGTCAAAATTTTATTTGACCAGCGAAAATAAAATTTTCGCACTCCTGAAGCGAAAGTCATGGTAAATAATTGTTTAACTCTTGACTTAGTTCATAGTTTAGAGCAAGGGCATGAAATTTGAGTGAACGTATAATGAGAATAATTTCATTTTTGGGGTTATGAACTATACACATAAAAATTAGTCAAATCATATCATTTTATGTCTGATATAACACACGATATTAACACCTGATTTGCTTAAA
>JAIFLK010000350.1:0-781 GCA_020049115.1 Chloroflexota bacterium
ATGAGCGTTGCGCCGACATGTTGATATAAATCGACATAATTTAAGCCTGGATGCATGACCTCTAAACGCCAATCGGTTTGGGAAGTTTGATTTAGCAAATTAAGGCGAAACCAATAAACCGATTCGCTTTGAGCAAAACGGGGTGTATCGCCTTGATAAAGCACAAACGCCTGCGCCCATTGCGGTGACCTGATTTGCTCAAAGGTCAGTTGCCCTGTGGGGTCTTCCAGATAAGCAATGTGCGCCCCTTGCATGGCATAACTCGCCTGCTCATCGGTCAGTATTACGGGTTCTTGCGCGGTGGCGCGGCTAGGCATGGCCAGGGCGAGGCTGAGGAAGACAACAAGAATTATTGCGTTTTGTAAAATTATTTTCATAAATTGCTCTCATTTTAACCAGGTTAGCTATGATTTTATGACAAAAAACCCTAAAGGTTATGAAAACCTTTAGGGTCTTGTTATTTTTATAACCTACCTTATTATATCACACCATGCGCCTTAATTGCTCATTCAACAACTCCCAAGCCCGCTTAATATGCGCCTCAGTGGTGCGAATGTTGCCAATGGCGAGGCGCAGGGTATATTTGCCCTGTAATTTCGTGTGAGAGAGATAAATCTCTCCCGTTGCATTGACCGCGTTCATTAAGGTTTCGTTAAGTAAAGTGAGTGCGGCTTCGTCTTCCTCTGAAGCAGGGGCTACCCCCCCCCTGCCCTGCCCTGATTCGGGGGCTACCCCCCCCCTGCCCCCCCCGAATCGGGGGCTACCCCCCCCCTGCCCCCCC
>JAIFLK010000350.1:885-14693 GCA_020049115.1 Chloroflexota bacterium
GAATCGGGGGGGGTGATGGGGGGGGTAACAAGCCCTGAAACAAACGGTACTCATAGGCGCGGGGGCGAGGAGTTCAAAGTCGGGCGACTCATTAATCCAGGTGACGAGTAATTGCGCTAAACGAATATGTTCGCGGATACGGCTGATGAGGCCGTCTTGGCCGTAAGTTCGCAGAACAAACCATAATTTCAGGGAACGAAATCGCCGCCCCAACTGCACGCCGTAATCCATGTAATTGGTCACGCTTTCGCCCTCCGCTGTCCGCAAATATTCGGGCAAAATAGTAAAGGCACGTTTCAAAATATCAACATGACGGGTGTATAACACACTCAAATCAATCGGCGTGAACAGCCATTTATGGGGATTAATCACCATCGAGTCGGCCTGTTCTATGCCGATAAATAACGGGCGCATCTCAGGCACAATCGCCGCCACGCCGCCATACGCGCCATCCACATGCAGCCATAAATTATACTTTTTCGCAATCTCAGCAATCGCGGGAACGGGGTCAATGCTCGTGGTGGAGGTTGTGCCAACCGTCGCGCAGACAAAAAAGGGGCGATAGCCTGCGGCTAAATCGGCTTGAATCGCGGCCTCTAACAGGTCAGGCCGCAATTGGAACGCGTCATTAGTCGCAATCTTAATGACATTTTCTTGCCCAATGCCCAGCGTAATCGCGCCCTTTTCCACCGAGGAATGGGTTTGGTCAGAAATGTAAAGCCGTAAGCGCGGTAAATCGGCGCGGCCAATCATGCCCTGTTGCCGAATGTTTAAGTCCAGCGACTCGCGGGCGGCGGCAATGGCCGTTAGGCTAGACATGGAAGCGGAGTCCATGATGACTCCTTGCATGTCGGCGGGTAGCTCTAACATTTGGCGCAACCAATCCAGCGTCACCTCCTCCAACTCCGTTGCGGCGGGGGAGGTGCGCCATAACATGCCGTTTACGTTGAGCGCGGCAATCAGCAACTCGGCTAAAATGCCTGGGGCTGACCCCGTGATGCTGAAATAGGCATGAAAATTGGGGTGATTCCAGTGGGTGATGCCTGGCATGATGATGGTTTCAAAGTCATTCAGAATGTCGGCGAAGGCTTCGGGCTGAGTCGGGGCAGCGGCGGGGAGTTGCGCTTTAATGTCACCAGGGGCAACTTGCGATAAGACGGGGTAATTTTCAGGGTGAGCGATATATTCCGTCACCCAATCAATCAATTCGTGTCCATAGCGGCGAAATTCCGCTAAATCCATTTCACCTAAAGGCGGGGCTGTTTTTGGCATAAGAAAGCTCGTCAGCTCGTCAGCGAGTCAGCTTGTCAGCGAGTCAGTCGGTCAGCTAGTCAGTCGGTCAGCCTGTCAGTAAAAAACTGAAAGAGTGAACGCTGACTAGCTGAACGCTGAACGCTGACAGGCTGACCGACTGACTAGCTATTTACCAGCGCGCCATGATGGTTTGACCACCATGCACTTGCTGGCCGATTTGAACGTTAATTGACCACCATGCACTTGCTGGCCGATTTGAACGTTAATGTGAGAGGTCAGGGGTAAAAATAAATCGACGCGGCTGCCAAATTTGATGAGGCCGAGATGCTGACCGAGTGTGACAGGTTGTTCTGGTTCAACCCAACAGACAATGCGGCGGGCTAAAATGCCCGTCATTTGCTTAACGGCTAACGGGCCGCGCGGGGTCTCAATGCCAATGAGGTTGGCTTCATTATCATCGGCCTGGCTGAGGAAGGCGGGGGCAAATCCGCCTGATTGATAGCGCAGTAATTTTACGACACCTTGATAGGGGGCGCGTTGCACATGCACATCAAACAGGCTGAGGAAAATTGTAATACGCTGACATTCACCGCCCATGAAATGGGGTTCAGTCACCGTTTGAATGGAGGTAATGCGTCCATCAGCGGGGGAGAGGAGGTAATCGTTATACCCCCCCCTGTCCCCCCCTGATTCAGGGGGGGAGAAAGGGGGGGTACGTTCAGGGTCACGGAAGAAATAGAACACGCCGCTTAATAAAGTGGTGGCTAGGGCGACTAGCCACCGTTGACGGCTTAATAAACCGACTAAAATGAGGCTGATTAAGCCTATGACAATGGCTTTTACTTCACGCCATGCTGCGGTAATACCAGTAATGATTATCATAAATTTAGGGCTTTTGTTTACGGAGTCCAAATCTTTAGATTTGAGTCGCCGTCAAATCTAAAGATTTGGACTCCATAAGCGAAACTTCATGTTATTTAAGGTCAATCACTTCGTCCACTTCTTCATCAACTTCTTCATTCACAATGATTTGTTTCTTGCGCGCTCGATGTTCATGGATGCGGCGGCGGGTGGTAAAAAAGGTGGAGAGAATCGGGCCGCTGACGGCATAAACAATCATTAAGCCAAAGGGAACGGCTTGCCACCCCGCCATGAGCCAGCCCACCAACGCGGCCGCGATAACCGCTATCCAGATGATGGGTGGATAGGCTAAGATATGTTTAGATTTGGGGTAGGAAAAGGGGCTGACCATGAGATAACTGACCATTAAGACCACTAACGCCCACCAGAGATTTATCGTCCAGCCTTGCCAAAACGTCCCCGTAATGAGCAGCGCGCTACCCATCGGAATGGGCATGCCTTTGAAATGGGCGTTGCGGTCAGAGGGCATAGTGTTAAAGCGGGCCAGCCGAAAGGCCCCCGCCACCACAAAGGCCAATGAACTCGCAATGGCGACGGGTTGAATCACCCCGACATGGAGCATAAGGTAATAAATCAGAATGGTCGGGGCTACGCCGAAGGTTACGACATCGGCCAGCGAGTCGAGTTGTTTGCCAATATCGCTGGTTGCGCCTAACCGTTCAGCTAACTGCCCATCCAGCACATCTAGCACCGCGCCTAACATGATGAAGATAGTGGCGATTAAAAATTTCTGCTCACTGAGTAACATAATGGCAACCACGCCTAACATTAAAGAGCTAAGGGTGGCAGTGTTCGGCAGTAGCATGGCGATTCGTTTGGGCATGATAACTCCTGTGAATTAGGAATTAGAAATTAGGAATTAGGAGCAAACAATTCCTAATTTCTAATTTCTAATTCCTAATTCATTTGCGCCAATAATGCACCCAAGTGGGTGGCACATTTGCCATGACCACGCGGCGGTCAAATTGATATTGCTGGGCAAATGTTTGGATGATGGCGCGGGTTTCGTCCATGTTGGCTTTGGTATCGTTAGGACTGGCGTAATATTTCACCTGACCGATGAAAATATACTTAACATAGCTAAACACGCCATTAGGCTTAAGATGGTGCATCATCAGCTCTAGAAATTGTTGCACTAAAAACGGGGGAAAGTTGGTTAAGGGGAGGCTAAATATAATGTAGTCGTATTGCCCTACGAAGGGGAATTGTAGCAAATCGGCATTAACCAGGTGAACTTTTACGCCCTGACTGCTCTTAAATTGGGGTTCATGCTGAAAGCGTTGGTGGAGGTAAGCGGTTAAATGGGGGTTAATTTCCACCACATCTAACGAGTCACCGTCTGCTAAAAGGGGTATAATTTCGCGGGTGAATGCGCCTGTGCCTGCGCCCGCCTCTAAAACCCGTACGGGGCCTTGTTTTTGTGCCAAATAAAAGGCACTGGCGCGCCCCAATGCAGGTGAGCTAGGCAAAACCGCGCCGACATGCACGAAATTATCCCTAAATTGTTGCCAAAAAAGCTGTTGATTTTTGAGTGTCATTGCCTCTGTTGTACCACATTTTTAAGGATTGGGCAAACGGAGTCGAAATCTTTAGAGCTAGGACTTACGCAAAAAATCAAAATCCCCCCCAAAGGGAGGGAAGTTTTACTCCCTCGCCCTGTGGGAGAGGGTCGGGGTGAGGGTTCTGCGTAAGTCCTAAGAGAGTATTTAAGAAACATGCTCTTACAAATCACCCCAACAACATCCTATCAATCGCCATGGCGAGAAACAGTAAGGCTAAGTAACGTTGCGAATATTTATAAAGCCGCTTACTCGTCGCCTTATTGTAATCTTGCCACATGCGCCAGGCCAGGCGCAAAAATTGACCACCTAAAACGATGGCCGCGAATAGATAAAACCAACTTGCCATGTGGAAAGTAAAGGGTAATAATGTGACCATGACTAACAAAAGGCTATAGAGGAGGGTTTGATAGGTGGTCTCGGCTTCCCCTACGGAAACGGGCAACATGGGGACATTGACTTGAGCATAATCTTTTTTGACTAACAAAGCCATGGCCCAAGTATGGGGCGGTGTCCAGAAAAAGATGATGGCAAAAAGATAAAAGGCTTCTAAATTGAGGCTGTTATGCACCGCCGCCCAGCCAACTAATGGCGGAATTGCGCCCGCCGCGCCACCAATGATAATATTGTGAATGGTGTTCCGTTTGAGGTAGAGGGTATAGAAGAAAACGTAATAAACTAGCCCTAGCGTACTCAAGGCCGCGCTGAGGGGATTGACGAACAGCATGAAAATGAGGAAAGATAAGGTACTGAGCGTGAGGCCAAAAATGAGGGTATCTTGCGGCGTAATCATGCCCATGACGGTGGCGCGGCGGGAAGTGCGGGACATTTTGCCGTCAATGTCGCTGTCAATATAACTATTTAATACACTCGCGCCGCCTGCCGAGCAGACTCCGCCGATAAAGGTGACGACCATGAGCCACACTGAGGGCAGCCCACGCGCCGCAATCGCCATGCCGATGATGGTGGTAAGAAGAAGTAATAATAGCACCCAGGGCTTAATGAGTTGGAAATAGAGGCGTAATTTTTCCCGCCCCGATAACATGGGAACAACAAGTTCGAGTTCGGTGGACTTGGGGGCAAAATAGAAGGTCGTGGCTAAAATGACCAGACCGCCCCACATAACGATAGATAAACCTAAATGGAATGGCTGCACAAATGGGGCGGTGGGCAGAAATAAATAGAGCGCGCCCAGCCCAATTTGCGCCAGATATAAGGCCGCTAACAGCATAGCTAAACGTAATAAAATGATATTAGGGCGATAATGGCGCAGGGTTTGTAAGATAACACTCGTGACCATCACCCCTACAATTACGGTGGCGGCGCGGTGTAATAACGACACCATTACGCCACTATTCCATGTTACGTTATCTTGACATAACGGCCAACTGTGACAGGCCACCGTCGCGCCCATCACCCGCATGGCAACCCCAGAGGTTAGTAAACCGAGTATCGCCGCGCCTGTCCATAGTAATGAACGGAAATAAAATCGGTCAGTGAGGCGGTTTATGGTGATTGCCGTAGGGGTGGAGGTGGGCAGGGAGGCGATGGTGGCGACCAATAAGGTGAGGGCTAAATAAATCGTTACGGTTACGGTATGAGTGACAGCATTAAACGCCGTAGCTTGGGGCATCAGGCCGCCCCAGACAAATTCAGTCACCAGAGCCAATAACATAACGCGAGTGGCGAGGGTTAAGATAGGCTGTTGTCCACCCCAACGCACTAATATTACGGTTAGTAGCAATCCAATGACTAAGCTGCTCCAATAAAGTGGGGGCAACATGAGCGAGGTGTAGCCGAAGGTGGTTATCAGGCCAATGAGCAAGGCCCAACCTGAGTTGATGATGGCGAGTTCTTTGAAGGGTTTTAGGGTTAAAGTGTTGGGCATGGGTTGATAAAGGAGTGCAAATCTTCAGATTTGTCTGTACAAATCTGAAGATTTGCACTCCTGATGTTACATGGCTTGATAAGTTAAGACTAACAGGGCGAATAAAATAAGCGTGGGGATAACCGTCCAAACAATTTCTAAAAAGACATTGTTGGAAAAACCAGGCGCGGTGGGCGTGTCAGGCGAAGATTGAAAGCGTAATCTAAGCAATGAATAGGCAATTAAGCCCATGGTGATGGTTGAGATGAGCGCGGCGAACCAAAAAATAACGATATGTAACATAAATTAGGGATTAGGAATTAGGAGTTAGGAAGTAATTCCTAATTCCTAATTCCTGTTGTGAAATTTGGCGCAATGGGTTTATTGTAGGATTAGAGAGAGTGACTGTCAAAATAGGCTATCATGAATGGAAGTAGTATCGGTTTCAGCCTGTGTTAACATTGCCCAGGCGTAGCGATAGCGTTGCAAACGGCTAATATCCTTGTCAGTCAATTCAATGGGCAGCCGCCGAATGTCCATGTTATCCTGTAAATCGGCCAATTTGACTTGGCGCGAAAAGGGGTTTTGTCCACTGCGCGTGATAAATTCATCGTAAGTTTCATTATCACGCCGCGTTACACCATCTAACGCTACGATGATTTCCTCGGTAAAGCCCCGCGCCCGTAAATCAGCAAACGTGATATTACAATCCTCTACCACATCATGCAACACGGCCACAATTTGCGCCGTTTCACCCGAAACCGCCGCCATAACGCGCAACGGGTGCAAAATGTAAGGTTGCCCCGCTTTATCCACTTGACCACGATGTTGCTCTACGGCTAAGGCAATCGCTTGTTCTAACATAAAATATCCTCCACTCGATTCGCTTATTTTAACAGTTTTCTCTAAAATGGCACTTGTTTAGTCATCAGATGACTTGAAGTCATCTGATGACTAACCTATATTTGCTAGTGAAGATTCAACCTCAATTTATCCCTCATTGGCTATTTGGCACACTATTTATTACAGTGTTGCTGTTTTATAGCCTCACCCTTGCCCCTGGTGTGGTTGGTGGCGACGCAGGCGAACATCAATTGGCCGCCCCGTTATTGGGTATTCCCCACGCCACTGGCTATCCGCTTTATATTTTGTCAGGCTATCTCTGGACATGGCTTGTTCCATTTTATGACGTTGCTTGGCGCATGAACCTCTTTTCCGCCGTCAATGGGGCGTTAGCCGCAGGGGTCACGGGTTTGGTGGTCTATCGCCTCAGCAACTCTAAAATGGCTTGGGCGGGGGCATTTATGGCGGGCCTGAGCTTGTCATGGGGCTTAACCATGTGGCAATGGAGTGTTATCGCGGGCGTACGTTCCCTTAATGTACTGTTTTTCGCCCTGCTCACCCTGCTGGCGATTGTCTGGCAGCAGCAACTCCAGACCAATCAGCCCCAAAAAGCGGCCTCAACCCTCCGTTGGTTAGCCCTAACGGTTGGCCTAAGCCTCGCCCATCACCGCACCACTCTATTTTACCTGCCCTCGCTCATGCTGTGGATTGCCTGGCATGACCGCCTATTATTACGGCAACCTAAACGCCTAGCCACATTAGTTGCTCTTGCCCTTGCGCCGCTTTCGTTATATGCCTTTATCTATTTTCGGGGTATATATCAGCCACCTTACAGCCATGCCCACATTACGGATTGGCAAAGTTTTTGGTTTTTGGTCGGCGCAAGCGACTCCAAAGGGTTATTTCTGCACTTTGACTCCAGCTATTTATCGGCACGCCTCCATTTTATTTGGCATGATATTTTGGCGCAACTCTCATGGCCAGGGCTTCTCATGGCCGTGTGGGGTTTCGGTTGGTTGCTATGGCGACAGCCCAAACATGCCCTGTTTCAACTATTATTGGTAATATTTCTCTTAATGTTCGTCCTTGATTTTGAAGTGGTCAATCTGAACGAAGCCCCCACCTGGTATCTCATGCCCGCCTACTTCCTCTTTAATGTTTGGTTAGGCATTGGGTTAAATAGCGTTCAGCGTTCAGCGTTCAGCGTTCAGCAATCAGCAATTAGCGTTCAGCCGTCAGCGTTCAGCAATTACTTCTCACTTCTCATTTCTTACTTTTTATTTCTCATTTTTCAATTTTTATTTCTAGCCCTACCCAACTATCAACACCTTTATTACGATACCACGCAACCGTTAGATGAATGGCGGCAGTTGTTACGGGGAACGCAAGCGCAACGCTTGGTGGAAAACAGTTTACCTTTTGTTGAACCAAACAGTTTATTACTAGGCGATTGGGAGCAATTCACCCCTATGAAGTATTACCAACTCATTAACGGCATGCGGCCTGATGTTACACCCCGTTTGCCATTGGATAATTGGCCGCAGCAAGTGGCCGCCGCCCATGAACGCGGTCAACCCGTTTATTTTATGCGGAAAACCAGCGACCTCATTGGCACGCGCTATCTGAGCATGGTTGGCCCGTTAATTCAGCTGCAACGCGCGCCCAATCTGCAACCGCCTAGCGATATAATCCCGTTACAAGCTCATTTCGAAGGCGAGTTAGAACTGCTCGGTTATCAGTTACGCTTGCTTTCACCTAATATCATGCAATTACAACTTACCTGGCGCGCCCCCCACACCATTACATGGGATTACGCCATTTCCTTTCGCTTACTTGATAATACGGGACAAGAAATTTATAAACGAGATACCACCCACCCCGTGTTAAGTAGCTATCCCACCAGTTTATGGGGCGCGGGTGAAGTGGTGGGCGATTTTTATGAACTTACCTTGCCTGACAAAACATTAACTTTAGTCATCATGCCTTATCGCACTGAGGGCGAGGGAAAGTGGCATAACCTTATCCTCAATGAAACGGGACGTGAAGGAGTGCAATTAGGAATTAGGAATTAGGAATTACGTAAGTTTAACTCCTAATTCCTAATTTCTAATTTTTAATTGAACTTATCGCGTCGTCAATTTTTAGGGCAAAGTAGCTTGGCTACATTAGGGTGGCTAGTTCGTCAGGCCGCGCCCATCAAAGCCCAAGCAACCTTACCTAACATTATTTTCATCATGGCCGATGATTTAGGCTATGGCGATTTAGGGGTTTATCAGCAAACGCGGATTCAAACGCCACATTTGGATAATTTAGCGGCGGAGGGGATGCGCTTTACGCAATGTTACTCCGCCAATACGGTCTGCGCGCCCACGCGGTGGTCATTGATGACTGGTAAGGACATGCGCCATGCCCGTAATGTTACCAATTCGGCCCTGCTTTATCCCGAAGATGTCACCTTGCCCCAGCATTTGCAATTGTTGGGCTATCATACGGTAGGTATCGGCAAATGGGGCATTGGTGACATTGATAATAGCGGTATGCCGTTGCTCAAAGGCTTTAATCATTGGTTTGGCTATTTTGACCATGGTCATGCCCACAATTATTACCCTGAATTTCTATGGCGTGACCGTAAAGTGGAGTGGATTTACGCCAATTTAGAAGCACAACGTCAGATTTACGCGCCTGATTTGTTTACGGCGGAGGCGGTTAAATTTATTCAAACTAACCAACAATTTCCATTTTTTATGTATCTCCCTTATACGTTGCCCCATGCCAACAATGAGTTATATAACTTAACGGGTGATGGTTTGCAAGTGCCAACGGATGCGCCTTATACCAATGAACCCTGGCCGCCGATTGAGCGTAAATTCGCGGCGATGGTCACGCGCTTAGATGGCTATGTGGGCCAAATTCTGCAAAGTCTCAAGGAGCGTAATTTAGAGCAAGATACGCTGATTTTTTTTACGAGTGATAATGGGCCGCATCAAGAGGGTGGACATCAGGCGCAATTTTTCAAGAGCGCGGGGCCATTACGTGGCATTAAGCGAGATTTATATGAGGGCGGGATTCGCGTGCCAATGATAGTACGCTGGCCGAATAAAATTAAGCCTAACACGGTTAGCGACCACCCCTGGAGTCTGGCCGATTTTTTGGCAACGGTTATGGACATTACGGGCATGACGAGTCCCTCAGACGGTTTGTCCATTAAGCCAACGTTATTGGGTGAAACGCAACCTAGCCATGACTATTTATATTGGGCGTTTCAGGAAGGCGTATTTAAGGAAGCGGTGCGTTTAGGGGAATGGAAAGGGGTTCGTAATGGACTCTGTGGGACGGAGTTATACCATCTGGCGGAGGATATGGGAGAAATTCGTAATTTGGCGACACAACAGCCGCAAATTCTCAAGCAAATTGAGGAAATCATGGCGCAATTTTGGTTAGAATCGGTGGCGCAGTGTGTTTATTTGCCCCTAGTGAGGTAATGTTTCTATTTATAAATAATACAACGATGAGGTCAGCCTTTATAACGTTTCAAACGTTATAAAGGCTTAAATCCCCTTAAAACGTACAATTGGTAATTTTTTAAGGTGTTAATTCGGCTAATTTGTAATTTTTCTCCAACGATTTAATCCGCGCCATTAAATTGACTGAGTTTGGCTCACGGGTCAAGGCTTGTTGGAGTTGTTCAATGGCTTCTTTAGACCGCCCAGTTTGTAATAAAATTTCAGCTAAGGAAACTTGCCACGTGGGGAACTTAGTGGCTTGACGATAATGCTTTTCAGCCTCGGCTAGGTTATGTTGATGTTGATAATAAAAATCACCTATTACGCCATGTAACCAAGCATCATCAGGTTTTAGGGTTAATGCGGCCAAAAATTCTTGTAAGGCCGCGTCATCATGCTGTTGCGCTAAATAAATTTGCGCTTGTTGCACATGGCTACTGGCTTTCATGGGGTCATTGGTAGCCACCGTGAAGGCTTGGGTCACTTGCTCTTGGGCAAGAACAAACTCCCCTCTCGCCAGGTGATAACGCGACAATCCCAAATAAGCAAAACTGTTATTAGGATTTAATTTCGTGGCTTGCTCAAAATAGGGGTAAGCGGCATTAACGGATTCATATTGTTCTTTTAATTCGCCCACCTGTTGATAAATTTCGCTCGCGCCCTGGGCTAAATTCAAAGCCAGATTGATTTCGGCCCAGCCCGCTTCGGTTTGCTGCATGGCTAGTAAGGCTCGTCCCGTAATAATATAGTATAATGCGGTTTGTGGTTCAGCCTGCGCTGCTTGTTTATAATAAGTTAAGGCCGTCGTGGGGTCATGTTGCTCTTGATAAATATTACCTAATAATACATAACCCCAAGCCAAATTGGGCTGGGTTTGCACCGCATCTAACAAAGCGTTAATGGCAAGTTCTAGCCGCTTTTGTTTCAAATAGATTTCGCCCAATAGGCGTTGGGCTTTGGCTTTGGTGGGGCCAGAGCCTTGTTGAATGGCTTGTTGGGCGAATTGCGTGGCCGTTTCTAATTCGCCTTGTTGATAATTAAATTGGGCTAAATATAAATTGGCCTCACCCGATGGCGGATTGGTTTCATGGGCGAGGGCTTGTTGATACCAAGTCGCGGCCTGGTCAGGTTGCAATTCCGCTAACTTAAACAAGGGTTCTAGCCGACTAACAAATTGTTGCGTTAGGTGAATATATTGGCTAATGGCAAGTTCCTTTTCGCCTACTTGTTCATAAATTTCGGCGAGTTGCAGTTGGCGTGGATAGTCGCGTGATTCGCGGGCCGCTTTAGCTTCATAAAAGTCTAACAAAGCATACCGTAGAGCTTGCCCCGCTAAAGATTGTTGTAGGTCTAATGGTAACTGTTGATAACCATTTAGAACTTGTTGATAAATAGCCTCATGTCCATTGGCTAAGGTTAGGGCTTGACGGTAGGCATCAATAACGGAAAGTGACGTGGTAGAGTCATGATGATAGCGGGCTTGAGCAAGTTTCGTTAATAACCAAGCCCGTTCAAAATCGGTCTGCGGGGTGGCGGTTTGATAGAGGGCGAGGGCTTGGTTAAATTGTAATTGTTGTTCATAAATTGCGGCTAATCCTAGTATGGCAGGGAAATAAGCGGGATTTTGTTGTAAGATGGTTTGATAAATTGATTGGGCTTCGGTGGGTTGGTTTTGTAATAAACCGTTGGCTTTGAAAAGTTCAAGTTCAAAAGAGAAGGTGGCAGCAGCATGCCATTCGTATAAACTATACTCAATATTACTATAAATTGAGCGAAATAAATGAGGATAAAATCGTAATTGTGGTTCGATGAGGTCGCTGTGGTGGGTTAAGATATAACGTACAGGATAACGTGGTAATAATACATTATAGTGTGTGTCATTAAGCCACGGTGCCCCCAAGAAATAATATGTATCTAGTGTATCATGGTTGTTCATCTCATAGAATCGAGCTGTCGTGGGACGAAGCTTATTAGCTGTTGCAACTAGACGAATATTGACCTCATGAGCAGCTAAAACACGTGAACCAGGTGAATCCTCTTTAGCCAAATGTTGGCTTACGTCCAATTCGGTAGCAGTGATAATGATGGGTTGCCAAGCATTAAGGGTGTACCAACTCGTTAAAATATGACTATATATAGTCATATTAATTAGAATTATAGTTAAGCTGGCTAATTGGGGTGTTTTGAGTAGCCGATGGTTAAGATAAGTAGCGGCTTGCTCTATGTGTGGATATAAGATGTAGGCGAGAGTTAAGGAAATGGGTAAAATCCAAACTATGCGATAGATTATCCAAAAACTGATGATGCGTCCTAGCAGTGAGGCGGTGATAGGATTAAATAATATGACGATAACAGCAAGGCTGTTGGCAAAAAGAAATTGGGCAGGAAGTTGGTTTTTTAGTTTTGGAATCAGGGTTATGGTTAGTAATAATGCCAGAATAATCAGAGGGTGATTCAGCAAATTAGGGTGTGCCATGTAAATGTTTTTTTCCAGCGATAAAAACAAAACCCGCCCCAGACTGAGGCCAAGTGCCTGAACATTACCCCCCGTTGTTAAGTAGTAAGAATCAGGTCGAGTTGAACGTTGCCACCAGGCCAAGCCTAGCGCCACTCCCATAAGAATTAGAGCTAACCCCACCCATTGGGGTTTGAAAGAGAGTTGTTGGCGATATTGCCATAGCACAAAAAAGGTGGTGCTACCGAGTGAAAAGAGTAGCCACATGATGGCAATGGGGTGAATGAGGACGGCAACAATGGCTAAAATACCTACCATAACCAAATAACGATAAGTATAACTTTGTAAAAATTTCAAACCACAAAGCTGAATCAGGGGTAAAATGAGGAGTAGGGCGGTGAATTTATCTTGTAAAATGCGGGCTAGTAGACCCAAGCCGTTATCTGCTGTTAGTAAGTTAATATTTGAAAGCCAATAAAGCCCTTGTAATAAAAAGGCAAAATAGGCTATGTCGGGGCGTTGAAAAAGGGTGTCGGCTAAGGCAAGGTAGGCGAGGCAGGCGATGATAATAAAAATGAGGGGCAGATGAAGGCCATAAATTTCAAACAAGTGGGCGGGGGCAAATTGAATGAGAAAAGCTAAGATGAAATTCCAGACATCAAATTCAAGCCTTTCAATAAAATAGCTTTTATCAATGGGTAAGGTTGTTAAAATATAACGAATGTTGACAAAATAACTCCATTCATCTCCATCAAAAGTAAAACCAGCCGTTTGCCATTTGAGAGTGACTAAAATTGCCATCATACCTAAAGCGAGGCTGAACAAGAGCCATGGGCGTGAGATTGAAATAGGTGATTGAGGCGATATAGGCCAGTAGAATGACACGCCCCCATAAAGCAGGAGGAGTCCACTATTTGCCAAGTAAATGATAGCGTTAAAATGAGGGAGGTCAAAGGGGAGGAGCAAGAAGATGAAAACGGCCCAACCCATGAGCCAGGCCAGGCCTAACCCAAAGGCCATCGGTAGGTGATAAAACCACTGCCACTCATGGTCTCGGCTGACCAAACGCCATAAAATGAACCCTGGTAAGAGCCATAATGTAATAAAAGCTACCAACGGTAGTACGGGCGTTGGGTTAAGAAAGGAGAGACTTAAAGCAACTAGATGAAGGCCAAAAAGTAAGAATAATTCTTGATAATTTCTCATTTCTTATTTCTCATTTCTTACTTTTCATTTCTCAAGTGCCTTTGAAGGTGACAATCACGCCAACGGTTTTGGCTAGAATGGATAAATCTAGCAAGATGGAACGGTTTTTGATGTAGTAGAGGTCGTATTGTAATTTGACCAGCGCATCTTCCACCGTGCTACCATAACGGTATTTTACTTGCGCCCAACCCGTTAGCCCT
>JAIFLK010000336.1 GCA_020049115.1 Chloroflexota bacterium
GTGAGGCCTTATTGCCTTCAAAGGCGTAGTAAGTATAAAAATCTCCGCCGACATCGTGGGCGGCGTGGCTATAACTCGTAATGTCTAAACCGACCCAAGAGGGTTTTTCTAGCGGCAATAGGCTTTGCTGAATGGTTTGGGCGACCACTAATTCTTGTTCAATGGCGACTAATTTTTGTTGCAGTTTGCCCGATTTCTTAATGGACGCAACCATATCGTTAAATGATTCGGTCAGAAAACCGATTTCGTCATGGGTTTGAATGGGCAATTCTACCTCTAAGTTGCCTTTTTTAACCTCTTTCATGCCTTGTACCAATAGATTAAGGGGGTTGACTAGGCTGGTTCTAAAGAAGAGGGGAAAGCCAAATATAATGAAGAGGGTTGAGCCAAGCACGGTGTAACCAAAGGGTAACATTTGTTGGTGCATATAGTTACGAAAGTCAACGTAATAATCTTGCACAACGGCGCGGCCTTGTTTATTGGGATAGGGTAGGCGGGTAAAATTGATGTTATTGCGGCCTAGCGCGGGGTTGCCTGAGGTGATGCCGATTAAATAGGGGGCGTTAAATAATGAAATGGTGTTGTAAGAAATGCTGGAGTCGATGGTTTTATAGACAAAATCAAATGAACCGTTAGGATATAGAACTAATTGAAAGGTATTGGGGGTGTTTGCGCCCATTGAGACGAGATGAGACCAGGTGATGGTGGATTTATCGGCTTCCTGCTTGATGAAAACATTTTTCCCTTGATTTGCCCGAAAATCGGCGGGGAAAATTGCCATCATGGGCTGTGCGCCAAAAATAAAGGCGGCTGGCACGGAAAAGGATTCGCCAAAAGTAACGAGGCCGTCACGACTGACATAAAAATTTTGCCAAGTGCGGTCATAAAAGGTAAAAGGAAAGGGTAAATTGACTATGGCATCAAACATTGCAATATCTAACTCTGTTCCCTGTTCGGCATCAAAGCGAAAAGGGATAGAGCTAATGTCGTAGCCCTCTTGCTGATTGGGTTCAAAATGTAAGGTTTGGCGGCTGGTGATGAAGTAGGGGTGGCGGTAGTTGGTTTGAATGGAGAGGCCAACGAGCCAACTGATGACCCCTAGCACCGCTAACGTGGTCATTAAGGCCGCGCCCATGATTTTGATGAGTAGGGTGGATGATTCGCGGGTGTGGTTGAAATAAATGATAATGAGGGCGAAAAAGAGAAATAAGAGGGCTAAAAAGTCGGCTAAGGTGGCGAAATCTATCAGCATAAAATAGGCAAAGCCGATATAAATGATAACATCTAGGGTGAAACCAATGAATACCAGGCTTAAATTGCGACTGGCAATAGCGGCTTGATTGCTGGGGTGCAGGAGCAGTTGCCACCAGGATGGGGCGATTTGATTTATTTTTTGGTAATGTTCCCACGAAAAAATGAGGGTGCGCCGTAATGAGACAACCACTAGCCACTCTAAAGCGACCACTAACATTAGATTATTGGCGGGAGGAACAGCATGGTCTCTATCAAAAAAATAAATGCGATAGATAACGAAACTGACCCCGATGAATGATAGTAATATACTGACCCATAAAGTAATATTTCGTTCACGCGGCTGTTCGGGGGAGGGATGGGGGAAATGGTAGGTAAATTGTAATAAAGTGACGATGCCCACGCCATCCATGATATTTTTGAGCAGGGAGATATATAAAGGAAAGGTGGAAAATTCTGGCAGGACAATCATTTGGCTGAAAATGTCGAGGCTGATGCCGAGCGCGAGACTTAATGAAAACGCTATCAGCAATTTGGTGGTGGGGGTTTTGCCTTTGAGGGTCAATAAATAGCCTGAAACGACCAAGATGAGGATAACTTGGGTGCTGTAAGCTATGGTAACTTGTTCTAAATAAAAGGAATCCATGAATCAATCTCCAATTCAACATGGTAATGTTGTCGGGCTAAAAAGCCAAACGTTGTCCACCTGTAAATTTTGGGGTGATGCGCTCTAGTCATCAGGTGACTTCAAGTCACCTGATGACTAAATCTCCGATGGTTGCTGTAAAAGGGCGCGCGCCCAAGTTTCTAGCCGCGTGCGCTGACTGAAGCCAACAATCACCACGAGGCCGATGAGTGCCATGAATAAAGCTAACCATGTTAAGGGTAGCGTAACGGCTCTATCGCCCAGCCAGACGATTAAGACGGTAAAGGGGCCGCGACTCAGCAGAATGGCGAGGGCAAAATAACGGAGTCGTAAGGTGCTGAGACCTGCCAGAAAATAGGGAATGTCACCTAGGGGAATGAGTAAAATAAGCCACCAGGTCCAAAAGGAGTTGATGTGCGCCACGTCCTCCCAATGGGTCAGGGCTTCGTCGCCTAGACGCTCGGCTAACCAGGGGCGACCCCAGTGCCGCCCTAGCCAGGCCGCGAGTACGCCGCCCGTGACCATGCCGCCAACGGCGCAGAGTGAGCCAATAGTTACGCCAAATAACACCCCGCCCATAACCTGGACGGGGTAGCCTGGAATGGGCGCGACCACAATTTGGGCGACATTCAGGGCAAAAAAGGCGAGGGGCGCGAGCCAACCCAATTGGTCACGCCATTGCCGTAACATGGTCATGTCGCCGCCCCATTGTGAGACAGGTTGCCATAACAGGGCTAACATGGCGATAATGGCTAGGCCGCCTAGCCAGGGTTTTAAGGTTTGGTAGTTAAGGTTCATGAGATGTAGAGTTGTTAGGTTAGCCTTTATAACGCTTGAAGCGTTATAAAGGCTATAATATAAACGATGTCGCTGATTTATCCATATAGCAATCCAGCTAAATTTTGACTATGTTTAAACCTCACAGGTCTTTAAGACCTGTGAGGTTTTGGCAAAAACTTTTCTGGACAGCTTTATATCCTAACACTTTTGCGGCTAATTCGCCATGTATGCGCCGCAATTAAACCTTACTCCCTTCCAAGTGTCAAAAGCAAGACTCAATTTGGGCGGAGTTAGCACGCCCTCGTGCTAACCCGTGACACACGAGGGCGTGTGTCACTCCTCAAGACTCTGGTTTATTTTACTTGGAAGGGAGTAGTGTCTCGTCAATCGTCAATTAATGGAATGGTGTTAGTCATCAGGTGACTTCTAGTCACCTGATGACTCAACAAATCACACTTGACAGGGTCATCAGGTGACTTCTAGTCACCTGATGACTCAACAAATCACACTTGACAGGACAGTAGCAACTTTGCGTCTTGGCGTTGAAATTTTAACGCAGAGGCGCAAAGTTGCCAAGTCGTAAAGAATTTCAATTTGTCACTTCGTAGTATAAAAATAAGGCGATGGGTTATTGCCTCACGCTAATTCTTGACATCTATCTTGTGATAAGGCATTATTGAACAAAAATAGGATTTTACCAACAGGAGTGTCAAAATTTTATTTTGACCCGCGAAAATAAAATTTTCGCACTCCTGCGAAATTATATGAAATTAGATGATTCACAATTTGTTTCTGCTGAGGTGATAGGCTTGGCACATCGGGTGCAAATGCCCGCGACGGCTACGCCTGACAACCCCGCGCCCCTTGCGCTGATGGTACATGGCTATGCAGGTGATGAAACGGTGATGTGGGTGTTTCGGCGCGCTATCCCTGCGAACATGGCGATTATTACGCCATGTGGCCCTTTGCCGTGTGAGGATATGGCGGGCTATCGTTGGTTTCGGCATCGGGGGGAACGGCGGGTTCAGCCTGAGCTTGATTCGCTTAATGAAACGATGGCTCAATTGTATTATTTTATTACAGAATTGCCGCGCCATTATCCTGTTGATTTGAAACATTTGGTGATGATTGGCTTTAGTCAGGGCGCGGTGATGTGCAATAGCCTGGCGATGATGCACCCTGATTTGTTACGGGGCGTAGCTTCGTTGTCGGGCAGTATGCCTGATTTGCCTGACATTGTGCCGTATCCTGATTTGTTGGCGGATTTGCCCGTTTTTATCGCGCATGGCACGCAAGATGAGACCGCGCCGATTAAGATGGCGCATTATACTCGTGACAGTTATCGGCAGTTGGGTGCGCAGGTGAGTTATGGTGAATATAATGTCGGGCATAAGATGAGTATTCAGGCGATTCATGCGTTGCATGCGTGGTTGGCAAAATTAATTTAGCTATTATAAGGTTTCAAACCTTATAATAGCTTGCATGAGGTTATCCCATGAATTATATTATTACGATATTAAAATTAAGTTATATTACCGTATTGATGGCGGTGGCAGTTATCTGGTGGCAAACGCCTGTGATTAAGGCAACGGCTTTTAACATGGAGTCCAAATCTTTAGATTTGTTCAAACCTAAAGGTTTGGACTCTATCAAATCTGAAGATTTGGACTCCGTCAAACCTAAAGGTTTGGACTCTATCAAATCTGAAGATTTGGACTCCGTCAAACCTAAAGGTTTGGACTCCGTAGATTTGGACTCCGTAGATTTGGACTCCGTGATTACGCCGACATGGAGCGTTGAGGGTGAGCAGATGCGGGCTAATTCGGGCGGGATGATTAATAGCGCGGGTGATGTGAATGGTGATGGTTATAACGATGTAATTGCTGCGGTATATGAATTTGATGGTGGGCGGGGGCGGTCACAGGGGCGGGTGATGGTTTATTACGGTTCGGGGCAGGGGCTTCAGGTGACGGCGGATTGGGTGGCTGAGGGGGAGCAGGCGGGTGATGAGTTTGGCTATGCGGTGAGTACGGCGGGTGATGTGAATGGTGATGGTTATGCTGATGTCATTATTGGGGCGAGGAAATATAGTGGAATGCAAAAACAAGAAGGTAAAATTTATCTTTATTATGGCTCGGCGCAGGGCTTGAGCGCGCAACCTGCATGGGTGGCGGTGCGGGGGCGGGCGAATGCTCATTTGGGCGCGGCGGTGGCGGTGGCGGGTGATGTGAATGGCGATGGTTATGCTGATGTCATTATTGGGGCTAATCGGTATAGTGGGAGTGAAATTTATGAGGGGCAGGCGAGTGTTTATTACGGTTCAGCTAACGGTTTGGCGGCAGAGCCGAATTGGAGTGTGACGGGGGGACAATTGGCGGCGGGGTTGGGCGTGGCGGTGAGTACGGCGGGTGATGTGAATGGGGATGGTTATGATGATATATTACTAGGGGCTGACCGTTATAATGGGAAGGAGGCCAATGGCGGGCGGGTTTATATTTATTACGGTTCGGCGGCGGGGTTGAGCTATACGGCAAATTGGACGGTTGATGGTGAGCAGTCGCGCAGTAATTTTGGCGGTGCGGTGAGTACGGCGGGTGATGTGAATGGGGACGGTTTTGCCGATGTGGTGGTGGGGGCGAGTCGCTATCAACAGGGCGAGGTGGGCGAGGGTAAGGCTTATTTATATTTGGGGTCGGCGGCGGGGGTGAGCCGTGAGGCGGCTTGGACGGTGGAGGGGAATCAGATGGGAGCGTATCTCGGCCATGCGGTGGGGACGGCGGGCGATTTTGATGGCGATGGCTATAGCGAACTGTTAGTGGGCGCGCTCTTTTATAGCGGGGATAAGCGGGGTGAGGGGCAGTTGTTGGTTTTTGCGGGTGGCGAGAATGGCCTGAGCCAAAGGGCAACTTGGACGGCGGTGGGCGGAGAGTTTAATGCTTCGTTAGGTTATGCGGTGAATACGGCGGGTGATGTGAATGGTGATGGCTGCGCGGAGATTGTGGCGAGTGCCTCCTCGCGACGAGGGCAACTTTATTTATATCAATTTCCTTCATGTTTGACCATGCAAACGGTGCAACTTAGCCCAACGTTAGCCATTACGGAGGCGCAATTGCAGGCGGCGGTCTTCATGCCGTTGGGTCGTCAACGGGTGAAGTTGGCTTGGCGATTAGAGCCGTCTCAGGGGCGTGATGGAGGGGAAATGGTGGCGGGGGCCACGGTGATTAGTGGGACAACGACAGCCTGGACAACAAATTTAACGGGGACAACGATAGTGAGCGCAACCATTAGCGGATTGTTACCTGAAGTGACGTATCAGGGCGCGGTGTGGGTGTTGTATTGGCCTGGCAGTCGTTCAGGCCAAATCCGCAGTCGGCCAATGGGGGTTTCATGGGTGGGTAGTAGGCCCACGTTGATTATTACGGAAACGATGACGAGTACGGCAGTTGTTCAGGATTTGCCTGAAATTGTGACACTGACACATACACGAACTCCAACGGAGACACAGATGGGAACACAGACACATACACCGATACCCACAGAGACACGGATGGGGACACGGACACATACACCGATACCCACAGAGACACGGATGGGGATACAGACACATACACCGATACCCACGGAGACACGGACAGCTACACCGACTCCGACAGATACGGTAACGAATACGCCGAT
>JAIFLK010000063.1 GCA_020049115.1 Chloroflexota bacterium
GGAGTCCGCAATTATTTGCGGGCTGTCCGGAAAGGATTGCGGACTCCTGCCAGTCATAGCAAAAGTGTAACTCTCAAATAAAATCCAGTATAAATCAGTTTTGGAGTGCAAACCTTCAGGTTTGCTCGTTCATAGTGGAGCAAACCTGAAGGTTTGCACTCCTCTGTCCACGACTCATTTAGAACATCTATAGCACCCTAATGAGGTTAATTATTACGAAATTACAGGAATTGTTCAACTAAATTAAGAATCTGGTCTTCCTCAAAATTCTTTGCCAATTGTTGTAGCTTGGCGGCAAAGGGTTTAAACTTAGGGTCTAATTGGCTAATTTGCCCCGCCCGTTTTTGAATTTCAGGCATATTCCCGCGCATCGCCAGGTCAAATAAAATAACCATTTCCTCTGGGGGGGGTGGAATAAAAACAGCCGCGGCCTCATTGTTACTCTCCAAATCATTCCCTATAAGCACTACTTCACTAGGCAAATCAGCCTCTTTATCATAAACCCATTCCAAATCTAAATATGTTTGTAATAAATCTAATAATTTTTTCATACTCACTGGTTTTGATAAAAAAGCATTACAACCCGCCAACAGACTTTCGCCACCCTCTAAATCAAAGATACTGGCAGATAAAGCAATAACCAAAACCTCAGCTAATTCAGGAATTTGGCGGATTTGCTTCACCGCTTCAAAACCCGTCATCACAGGCATAACTAAATCTAACAAAATAACATCGGGGTGGATCGCTTTAGCTTGGGCCACCCCAACTTGACCATTGGCCGCTTCCACCACCTTAAACCCTAAGGCTTCAAAAAAAATCGTTAGCACCAAGCGATTATAAGGTTTATCATCAACCACTAAAACCTGCCGTAATGGCCCTTTATAACCAATAATAGTGCCTTTTTGTTTCTCATCTAATTCAGTTTGGTCTAACGAAATTGGTACATCTAAATCAAACCAAAAAGTGCTGCCATGTTCATAGTCACTTTTAACCTGCAATTGCGCGCCCATCAGTTGCACTAATTGTTGGCTAATAGATAAACCTAAGCCTGCACCCTCAGCCCAACCTTGATTATCGTTCGCCTGCTCAAAGGGCCTAAAAATTTTAGTGAGATATTCGGGAGTCATCCCAACACCCGTATCCATGATTTCAAATCGAATTTGCGCCTTCATTTGATTATTTCGTTCACCCACAAACGGATTAATTACCATTACGGTAAGTGTCACTCCCCCGTCTGAGGTAAATTTAATGGCATTATCTAACAAATTAATCAATACTTGTCGTAAACGGCTTTCATCGGCCAAAATAGTTTGTGGCAATAACGTTAACAGCCGATAATGAAAACTAAGCCCTTTCTGTTCAGCCCGCAAACGCATAATACCCACAATCCCATGCAAAAAATTCGCGAGTGAAAAATGATTAGGCAAAATCTCAAGTTTGCGCGTTTCCAAATAAGACATGTCTAAAATATCGTTAATTAAAGTTAATAAATGTTCCCCACTTTGTTGAATAATATGCAAACCATCTGCCTGTAATACACTAATGTTTTTATCTCGTTTCAAAATTTGCACATACCCCAAAATACCATTCAACGGAGTACGCAGTTCATGCCCCATTTTACCCAAAAAAGCACTTTTAACCCGATGAGAAGCCTCAGCCGTTTCCTTTGCTTTTAACAATTCTATCGCTTGCTGCTCTAACTGATTTTTTTGTTGTTCTAGCTCCTCAGCCCGCTTTTCTAGTTCCATATTAGCCTGTTGTAAAGCCGTAGCCGTTTTTTGTAACTGTTCGTTTTGACTTTGCAAACTTTGGGCCAAACTCTTAATATGCAAATGAGTCATGACTCTAATCAAAACATCTTCATGGTTAAACGGCTTAATAATATAATCGACCCCACCGACTTGAAAACCTCTCACCTTATGTTGGGTTTCAGTCAAAGCCGTCATAAAAATAACGGGGATATGTTGCGTTTTCTCACTCGCTTTCAAACGATAACAAACCTCAAACCCATCCATTTTCGGCATCATCACATCTAACAAAATAATATCAGGCCGCGCATATTCCGCCCTTTTCAAAGCACTTTCACCATCTTGAGCAATTAAAGTGGTAAAACCATAGCCCTTTAAATAACTGGCTATCAGCCGTAGATTAATCGAGCTATCATCCACAATCAACACGGTAAATTGTTGGGGTTGCAACCCCGATAAGTAAGATTTCCAACCAGGCAAATCTATCCCAGGGTTAGGTAAATTCTGAGTGGTAATATCAGAAAAATCAAATTGAGTAACAGCGGGTTTCTCTAAAGCTGAATCCATATCAATAGAATTAAGGCAGAGACCTCCGCGATTTTTGCAACCTCGAAGGTCTACTATAACTTACAAAGAAGTGACAAATACCTTAAAAGTATCTGCCACCTACGTCATACTGATATTAAGGTTGCGTTGGTTGTAGATTATGAATAATTTCATGACTACTTTGCCACCATGTGGGGGGGTGAATATAATTATTCTTCGCAGTCGGCCAGCCTGTCCAGTAAGTAGAGTTAAAAGGAATGAGTACACCCGCTTGCACCAGCGGAATAACGGGTAACTCCTGTAACCAAATATCCATGGCCTCCACAAACAACCCCTCAATATGAGGGTCGCCCAAAGGTAATGAGCCAATTTCATCGACTAGGCGGCCATATTTCTCCGCCCCTTTACCCGACCATCGCCAAATATTTTGACCCTCGCCTGTTCGTTGGTCAATCGGTTTAAGCCAACGGGGATTAAACGTATCCATTGAAGCCCACGGCTCATTGACTGAGCCACAACTCCACCACCCCACCATGGCCGTAAAATGTCCCACCAATAATGTATCATACCAGCCACCGTAATCTTGCGCCTGCATTTCACTTTTAATTCCCACCCGTTGAAACTGCTGTTGCAAAATTTCACCCATATTTCTAAAAGCAGTATCATTCGCCACCGAAAAGTTAAAGGTTAACGGTTGCCCCTCTTTTTCATACATTCCATTCGCATTAAGCTGATACCCTTTTGATTCAATAATGGTTTTAGCTTTTTCCACATTATGCTCTAACAAAGGATATTTTTCATATAATCCTTTTTGCTCTAATAAATCAACATAACGATTTAAGGCAGGGTAAGAAGGGAAAAAATGACGAGCAGGAATAGTAGTATCATTAAACGCAAAACTGACAATTTCATTACGGTCAATAGCGTAATTTATCGCCCAACGCATCTCTGGGTCATTCCAGGGCGGCACAGTATGGTTAAAGTCAAAGGAACGCGAGCAAGGGTCAGGTATCCAGGCATAAGGTAAATCATCAAAATAGGTAACGATGTGAGGGCTTTGTTTTTTCATCTTCAGGAGTGAGTCTAACGAAATACTACCCAATACATCAACCTCACCCGCAATCATCCGAGCCACTCGTGTTTCCTCATCCCCTGAAGCTATCCAAGTCAATTTCTCAGGCTTAGGCAACGCTTTCCAAGCACTTTGCGCGCCCCACCAATTATCATCACGAACATAGCTAATTTGGTCTGGGCTAACATTACTTAATTTATATGGCCCCGTAAAAATCGGCCAGCCCTGGCCAGGGTCATAATTTTTGAACGTCAATGGATCCTGCCCTTGCCAAATATGTTGCGGAACAATCGTTGGGCCGCCCCAAACTTTCACCGACCATAAATCAAGCTGAAAACGGGGATTAGGCTTACGCAGTGTAAACCGAATGGTTAAATTATCGACCTTCTCTAACTGTTTAACCCAGGTCTGCATGTCGGCTGAACCATTCAAATCGGGCGCATGGCTTAACAATAAATTCACCGTAAAAATCACATCATCGGCACTAAAAGGTTCACCATCACTCCATTTAATTCCTGAACGTAATTTCAATGTCCATACATCCAAAGCATCATTGACTGTCATACTTTCACCTAACCATGAGTCAATTTTACCTGTCTCATAATTAAGAATAAAAAGTGGCTCAATCAGAGCTTGATGAAAACCATTATCCATGCGCCGTTCTGCGGCTAAAGGATTCCAATTTTCTGGGTCACGCACCGTACCATCAATCATTTCAAAAATGACTGTTTTGGCCCGTTCAGAGTCAATCACCGTCGTAGCGGAAATCACTTCAGTTATATTGCCAGTCAATGGCTTAACTGGAGGGTTGGTTTCAAACACAGTTGCGCCATTACAAGCCGTTACAAATCCCAATAAGCCAATGATAAGCCATATAAACCCATTATTTCTGCGCTTCATGAAAGTTCCTGCTCCTTATCCTCAGTAGAAATGGGAATTGTCGCCCATGGCACCGTAAACTTAAATTGTGTTCCCTCACCTAAAACACTCTCCACCCAAATATCCCCGCCATTTTTTCGCACCATTTCATGACACATCACCAAACCTAAGCCTGTTCCTTGCTCCTTATTTGTGCCAAGGGTGGTATGATGAACTTCTATTTTAAATAATTTCTCCACATCTTCCGCCGCAATCCCCACCCCCGTATCAGCCACCGAGACTTCGACCTCTGACGAACTAGGTAAAATGTAAGGAAAAGCAAGGTTCGCATCGTTAATTGAACGTTGCAACGACGATTCATGCCTGACTTCACGCACTTGGGCGGCAATGGTAATTGACCCACCATGTGGGGTAAATTTTAGGGCATTAGCAGTTAAATTACGAATAACGGTATCTATCATGTGTTGATCGGCATAAATAAAAAGAGGTTGGTGTAATGTAGTTTGTAAGATAATGCCTTTATTCACCGCAGTTTCATTTAATAATTTAACATTCCGCTCAACGATTGCTTCTAGGTTAATTATTTCTGGTTGATATTCCATGCGGCCCATCTGCATGCGTGACCATTCCAATAAATTCTCTAAGAGGTTAAAAACATTACGGGCTGAACGATATAATGATTGCCCCATTTCTTTAATATCTTCCGGTTTTAACACATCAGCCATCTCCGCCAACAACTCAGAAGCCCCTAACAAAGGCGAAAATGGGCCACGTAAATCATGCGCTACAATGGAGAAAAATTTATCTTTACTGGCATTCAACCGTTGTAAATCGGAAACCAATATCTCCAACTCGGCATGAGCCATTTTTAATTTACTTTCACTTTCAGCTAAACGAAAATTGGTTGTTTCTAATAATTGATTAGCTTTCTTGATTTGCAGTTGGCCTTCAAACAATTCATCCCGACGATTTTTCGCTTTGGCCTGGCTTTGAACCGCCCAACTATAAGCCGTAATTAAATTATTAGCTCCGCCCCAGGTAATAAAAGCCAAAACCACCGCCAAAGTATTAGGGATAAGTAACAAATCAACTTTAGTAGGTTGAGTCCCTCCCACCACTATCATACTAATAATAAAATTGACCCCAGCAACTACAAACGCGCCCCGCGGCATAATCAGTAAACCCGCCACCGCGACCACCATTAAGGTAAGGTAAGGGTAAAATGACTCTAACGCATTGGGCAACAACAAAAGGATATTAATAACTATGACTATCCCCGTCATAATAACTTGCGCGGCAAGTTCAACCTTATCTTGTTTCTGATAACGATGGCTTAACCAAGTGGCAAAAGCTAAAATAATTGAAGCAGATAACCAAATCCAATGAACGTTAGAAAGGCCCGTTTCATTGATGTTGGGGCGCAAAACTAGCCCATATGCATAACGTTGTAGAAATAGGAAAACTACGAAACCACATCCTATCAAAACATTCTGTAAGGCACTTTTTCGTAAATCTTGTAAATCTACTTTTGAACTTTCCATCGGTTTTTCAGTATTCAACATATCCTCCTCATTGAGGTGATACTCCTAAAAAGAGTGTTAATACGGAGTCCAAAGCCGTAGGCTTTATCACACGGCTCAAAGCTTACGGCTTTGGACTCCATTGCCATCACCTGAAAATTTACAGGTGGCTATAGTTTATCCTCAAGCCTAATTTCTATATTGGCATGAGTTGCGCTGAGACGTTTACCTAATTCCTCAGTGGCAATTTGCATTAAACGACTGAAATTAGGTGCAGACCGTAACTTATCCGTTATTTCACGAATAATTTGTTCGTTGGTTGCTTGCCGACGGGTATTTTCAAATAAACGTAACCGTTCAGCAATCTGCCCCAATTGGTCTACAACTGCTTCAATCGTCATTAAATCCTCATCCTGCCAAACCTTACCCCGATGAGCATGCAGTTGAACTGTCCCAATTTCAATATTTCGAAATGTAACTGGTAAGGTTACTGCTTCCCAACTCAACCCTGCGGCTTCAAGTGAAATACGAGTCAACCGTTCTGAAGCTAAAGTCGCCGCTTTAGCTTGAACTATTATCGCTTCAGGCAAAGGGTTTGCTTGATTTTGGCTATATAAATAGCGCATTTGAGCCAATAACAAATCCCTATTCCAACCCACTTCCAAATATTGCCGTTGAACCGCTTGGGTCTCAACTAAAGCTGCTTCCACTTGAGCAAACAATCTCGCATTACGAATAGCTACAGCAACTTGGTTCGCTAATGACCGTAATAAAGCAATATCACTTTCATCTAAAGAAGCGGGTGGGCTTTGTTGTACATGTAACACCCCTACTACCCGTTGCTCTAAAATAATCGGCACCGCCATCTCCGCCATCTCTACCCCACCAACATTTAGTTTAATTTCGGCTGTTTGTGCCGCTTGAGCCACTAAACTGGTAGGCAAATCCAAAGCAATCGTTTGTCCACCTGGCTGCATTGCCTCGCTTTCATCACGTAAACCCACTTGCATGACCAATAATTGCCGAAATTCATCTAGCAAATAAACCTGAACTTGATGATAATGAAAATGCGCTTTAATCTGCTGAACTAATTCCTCTAACAATTGATTTAAGTTGAGAATAGCGGTTAATTGCTCACTAACAGTAGCCACAATTTCTAGTTGTCTGGTTCGTTCAACAATTTTGCCTTCCAAACTACCAATTACGGAACTTAATTGGCTAGTCATGGCATTAAATGCCTCGGCTAAATGTCCAATCTCATCCTGTCGCTCAATTTGAGCCACTTGAGATAAATCCCCCGCGGTAATTCGGCTAGCAGTCTCAGCTAAATTGACCAAAGGATTGGTAATATTACGAGTAATAAAAAGAGAAGCAATGACTGTAAAAACAGTGGCTATCAGCCCAATAATTAAGTTATTTAACAAATTTTGGTAGGTCGGGATTAACGCCTCAGCTTGGTCTTGTTCGGCTAATAAAGCCACCTGTAACTCTGGCAACCAACGATACGCCCCAATAACGGGCTGGTTACGATAATCATTATAGACCGCCACCCCATTCACATGCTGATTTAAAGCCCGTTCACTGCCTAATGTGTTGACATAAACTGTCCCCGTCAAAAAGCGTGAAGGAGTCAGTTGAATGCCACTTCCCGCCACTAAATAAGTTTCACTGGTTTCAGTTGTCCCGACTAAACGCTCCATAATCTTTACCAAAGGAACAATACTGGCGCGTCCTGCTAAAACCGCCACCACTTCCCCCTGAATATCCCGAAGTGGATAAGCCACGATAACTGACCAACGGTCTAAAGTAGCCTCATAAAAAGGCGTACTAACGGTGGGTTTGGTCAAGCCCTGTTGAAAAAAAGGTTCAGTAGTATAAACCTTACCGACCTGATTGAGTTCAGTCGAAATTATCACCTGGCCTGATAAATCAAGGAGGAATAACGCCTCAAAAAAAGGGTTCTTATTTATTACTTCATCAAAACGTAATTTAATGGCCGTTAATTCAGCGTGAGGCTGAATGAAGGCCACTTGTTCAGCCGTAAGAATAAGCGTTAAACTATTTTTTAGATTACTCACCCATAACTCTATTTCCGCCTCTTTTAATACCGCCACCGATACTAACCGATTGGTTACTTGCGTTTGTCCATCTTGAAACCCTAAGATAATCGAACTGAGGCCAATAACCAAAACAGGTAACAACACTGTTAGCATAAAAGCCAAAAGTAGCCGAGTTTGTAAACTCATTGTTTTATTAAAACTTACATGCTTAACGTTAGTCGCCATGTTCGATGTGATTCCAAGACTTACGCAATTGCGTGGTCTACCCCCCTTAATTCCCCCGACATCGGGGGGAGACGTTACTCCCTCTCCTATGTAGGAAAGGGTTGGGGTGAGGTGTTTACGTAAGTCCTGTGATTCGAGAAAAATATCATTACAAAATATAAGAAATTATTTTTTTAGCTCAAACACAGCCGTATTCGCCCGAATTTTTTGTAAATCTACCCCTAATTCTAGCACCGTGTGACGGACACCTAACCGTTGGCCTAGTTCGCGGGCCGCAATATCCAATAAAGTGTCTAGGTTGGGGGCTAAACGCAGCTTATCCGTAATCTCACGAATCACTTGCTCCCGCCCCGCACGCTCACGAGTTTCTTCAAACAAGCGCAAATTCTCGGCTGCTTGCGCGATTTGGTCAATCACCGCGGTGATAATCGCGACCTCATCTTTATTCCACCCCATCTCTTGATATTCTAGCCCCACTCGATGCAACTGTAAATCACCAATTTTACGCCCCATGACAGTAATTGGGCTAATTAAAGAGTGGGTTGGATGAGCAGTTTCCTCAAAGTGTTTGACCTGGGGTTTAGAGTAATGTTGAGCCAACTCATGCCCTTGCTCAACCACCTGTTCAGGCAAAGTTAGGGCATGAGGAGCGGCATAAGCATGGCTTTTATGTTTCAAAGTCGCAATAACTTTCTCCCATGATTGCTCTAAATAGCGCGCTTGAATGGCATTTGATTCTACCAAAGCGGCTTCAACCTCAGCAAATAAGCGAGCATTACGAATAGCTATCGCCACTTGATTGGCTAAAGAACGTAATAGCGCCGCGTCGCTTTCATCAAAACCAGCCACCTTATCTTCCTGCACATCAAGCACGCCCACCACTTGCCCTTCTAAACTAATTGGCACCGCCATTTCAGAGCAAGTTAAAGCTAAAAGGGGATTAGGCAGCCAATCAATCGCTTGACGCACATCATCAACCCGCACAATTTCACCACTACGCGCCGCCCGCGCCACCAAACTGGTTACGGTATTCAAAGGAATATAATGCCCTTTGGCCTTCATTTTACTACCTGCCACGCCAAAACCAGCCGTCATAATTAAGTTTTGGCGTGGCTCATCTAACAAATAAACATGTACATGGTAATAATTAAAGCTGGTTTTAATCTGGGTCACTAAATTTTGCAACAGTTGGTCTAAATCAAGAATAGCACTCAGTCGCTCACTTAAACTCGCCACCGTCTCCAAACGCTCCGTCCGTGCCGCCACTCGTTGTTCCAACGAACCAATTAAATCCCGCAATTGCGCCGTCATAATATTAAATGCCCTAGCTAAACCAACAACCTCAATGGGGCCAGCTAACGAGGCAGTTAAATTTAATTCCCCCTCAGAAATTCGGGTGGCGGTGGTCGTTAAATTAAGTAAAGGATACGCTAAACGTCGTGAGGTATAAATCCCCCCCATCGCTGATACCCCCCCCACAATAAATAAGAAACTAAGCGATAGAATAATGGTGGAGATGACCCCTTGATAAGCCTCAGTAATCGGTAACTCCGTTACCACGGCCCAATCTGGCACCCCTAATGGCACAAACGCTCCTACAACATAATTATTACCAATACCAACAGACCAATCATACCCATTTTTATGGCTAGAGTCATCATGGATAAATTGAGCCACTTCTTTAAGCTGACTTACGTTTTCACCCGCTAACACGCGAGCGGTATCTTGAAAAGCAAGTAAGTTACCCTGATGGTCAACAATATAGGCTACCCCATGATCACCCTGTTGTCCTATTTGTAATTGAGCGACCAATTCCCACATAAATTTCAGGTTTACTTGCACCACCAATGCGCCCTGGAAATTGCCAAAAATATTAACCACTGGAATTGCCACCCACGCTAAAGGTTGTTTGGTCTGCTCATCAATGAATATGGGGCTGATATAACGCCTATCTTCAGAAACAATACGGAACAATTCGCTATCGGCCTGACTCTTCAACTCAACTTGGGGTACTACGGCATACTGTGATTGTTTAGCTATTTCTTGGCCTTGCTTATCCAACAACGTTACGGCCAAAAAAGTGGGTTGTAACCCTAAGAGATTTCGCAAAAATAGTTTTTGCTGCGTGTTATCTTTAGTAATAGGGTCGCTGACTTGAACCGCCGACTCAAGGGCTTGAAATATAGCATTAATAAAACTTGAAACTTCATGGGCGGCGTTAGTGGCAATCAATTCTTGTTCACGCGCAACCACGGTTTCTTGCGCTTGAAAATTAAGAACTAGCAAAAAACTACTCCCTAATACGAGGGCAAAAACGGTTAAAAGCGTAAAAGCCGTCGCCAGAGTAGCAGCTAAACTACGAGCATGCTTAGATTGTTCACTTGAAAAATCAGAGTTGGCCGTTGCCATAATTATTTAACCGTTATTTTTAACAATAAAACTATTCATTAGAGTTTATACCGATTAAAAAATCGTTGAGATTTTGTAGGGGCAATGCCTTGTGCTTGCCCCCATTGTGGGCAAGCACAAGGCATTGCCCCTACGAAAATCATTAAATCGGTATAATGTCTATTAAACAGGCTTTGCTTCATGGGCAACCATGTCTGTATGTAACTCTAACGTCACTTCAGAAGCCCCTAATTTATTGCCCAACTGCGCTACGGCGGCCCGCATGACCTCTTCAATTTTATTTGAAGCCCACACTTTGGCGGTCGTTTCACTAATCATCTGGTCACGCCAGGCATTACGTTGAGTATCATCAAATAAGCGGGCCGCATCTAAAGCCAAAGCCACCTGTTCGGCTAAAGTACGTATCATGACCAATTCATCTTTAGTCCAAACGGCGGCGGCCTTACGCTCAATTCCAATCACACCAATCACCTCTTCCCGTAACATAAGCGGAATAGAAACGCTAGTGGTAGGCTCATCTAATGATACAGTTTCAAGCATCACCTCACTAGGTTGACTATAAACGAGGTCACGTTGCTTAATGGCTGTGGTCATGGTTGATAGCCATTGGGTCAATTTATCTTTAATGGGTTGAACTTCTTGTTTGGTAAAAACATAACCTGCTGCGGCAGTTTTTTGAGCGATATTTTGCCAAGCGGTCTGAGTTAAACGACGATTCAGAGCCTCCACCGCCACCAAAGCCGTTTGATTACGTTGAAATAAACGAACATTATCAATCGCCACCGCGACTTGGTCAGCAATAGATTGCATGAGCGTTAAATCAGCTTGATTAAAACCACCTAACTCCTCACTTTGCATATCCAAAACGCCAATAACCGTCGAACCTTTACGTAAAGGAATAGCTAACTCTGATTTTGTTTTGGGCAATAAAGGATTACGAAAAAAATAGGGAATAGCATCCACATCATCAGCCAAAAAAGATTGCCCACTCAAAGCCACTCGCCCCACAATGCCCTGCCCCACCGGCAAACGATGTTGTTTTGCTTTCAATTGTTGCCCAACTTCACCCGACCCCTCGACCATAATTAGCTCTTTAGCCAATTCATCCATGAGATAAAGATGACAATGATAAAAATTAAAATCCTGTTGAATTCGTTCAATTACATAACGTAATAGCTCATCTAAATCCAACATAGTGGCAATTTTACGACTAATCTCAGCACTTGTCTCTAAGGCTTGCGTTCTATCATTAATCCGCTCTTCTAAATTATCCACCAAACTTTGGATCTGCTGCGTCATCAACTCAAAATTGTGGGCTAATTGCCCAATTTCATCCTGGCCTTTAACCAATAAATGTGCTTTCAAATCTCCTTGAGCAATCCGCGCCGTAGCCTCGGCCAACAAACGAATGGGGGTGGTAATTGTACCCGCTAACCAAACAGAAAGGAAAATAGTGGCTAACATGACCACAATAACTAAACTAAAAATGGCCCCCCCCAACACATTAATATCCGCCAAAACTGCCTCACCAGGGAGGCTTTTAGCTAAAAACCAATAATGGTCAGGCCGTTGTGTATCGTAATAAATTTTTTGTACCGCCATAACCCGCCGCGTTTGGGGGTCAATTGCGGCTATAATATCTTGCCCTTTAGCCTGAGACATTATCCAAGAAAAATCTTGCGTTAGCTTGGCCTCAAGCCCTAAATCAAAGCCAAATTCAACCTCAGGGTTGGGATGATGTAAATAATAGCCATTTTGATTAGCCAAATAAACTTCAACTCTATCATTAGGAGTTTCTACCAACAAATTAAGAATATGGCTGGCATAAACATTTGAGATAACCAGCCCTTTGAACTTACCCGCTTGATTAAATAAGGGTACAGCATAACGCAACACCGGCGTATGAGGCACTTGAATTTGGTCATGGTCACGGTTAAGGTCTACTTGAGAAATATAAATTTGGTCGCTTTTCAATTTCGCGGCCTCTATAAAATAATCTCGCTGGCTCTTATCTTGCAGTTCAGCAGACGATACAATATTGATTTTTTGAGTAATAGGGTCAAAATTAACCCGTACCCGCTCATAACCATGCTCATCTAAATAACGTAATTGTTGGTAAGTTCTCTTGCGCTTAGAAACCTCAGCAAAAACATCTGTCAAGCGTTGCGCCCAAATTTCATAACTAAGGCCACTTTCAGGGTCAATTCCCCCATTATCAGTCGCTTGAATTATCGCATGAATAGCCGAATTTTGGCTAAGGCTTAAAATATCTGTTTCATATTGCAATAAAAAACTCTTCAAATTTTGGGCAGTGGCTTGATTAGCAACATCAACCTCATGTAACGCATTCGCTTCCAAGGTGCGTTGAAACTGAATGTAACTAATGAGCGCGAAAATAATCAACGGAATTAAAGCTACCGCTAATAAAATAATCGTCATTCTAATTCGCAAACTGTTTTTAAAGCGTGGAAGTTTTATCATGCCCTAATAGCCCAAAAGCTCATGTTCCGTCCCTAATTGAATGACAACTTTTGAAGCATTCAATTTTTTACCCAATTGCTCCACCGTTGTTTGCATCACCAATTCTAGCTCACCCGAAGCCCACACTTGCTGAATCATTTCCGCAATAAGTTGCTCCCGCGCTGCCCGTTGTTGCGTCTCCTCAAATAAACGTAGATTTTCTAACGTTAAAGCCAACTGCTCTGAAACCGCCTCAATTAACGCCACTTCATTCGTTGTCCATTCACGTTCCGTAGCCTCATCCTGTAAACTGACCGTACCAATCACTTGCCCCCGTAAAGAAATGGGCGCAACGACAGCCTGACCATGAGTATCGGTTTGTTGCGTCGCCATAATTTTGGTTTTACCCTCATGCGTCACCTCAGTTTGTATGGCGGCCAAACTCATCTGCAATGGTGTTACTGGACGTTGCGGGTGGCTATAACTAACCTGTTGCACCACTTGATGTTCAGCTAAAAATTGTTGCCATTCATGACGAACATATTGCCGATAAGTCGCCTCAAGTTCAGCTAATAACCGTTTCTGCTCCTGCTCCGCCGTCTTAATATTTGTAATATCACGGCCAATGGTCGCAAAAAACTCCACCTGATTATCATCGCTCATTTGAGCCACTAAAACCTGAGAAATGGGTATCTCCTGCCCCTCTTGAGTCAGCAAAGCTGCCTCTTTCGCCCAAACTTCCCCTAAACTCGCTTTAGGAAAGGCTTCATTCATTAATAAATCTAACGTCCATTGCGGGTGAAAATGACTAATATGAAATCGCGTAATATCTTCATCTAGTCCGAGGCCAATCATAGCCCGTCCCGCGGGATTAATGTACAACACCCGCCCCTCTAAATCAGTAATGCCGACAAAATCGGTGGTTATTTCGACAATCGCCGACAAACGCCGTTGAATGGCCTCCCCTTCTTTAAGATGAGTTACATCCGTTTGCACCCCAATAAAATTAATTAATTTACCCTCAACATCAAAAATAGGATTAATAATTAAGCGATTCCAAAAGGGGCTGCCATTCTTACGATAGTTTAATAACTCCACCGTACAAGAACGTTGCGCCTTAATAGCCGCCCGCATTTCATTGACCGTCTCCAGGTTGGTTTCAGGCCCTTGCAAAAAGCGACAATTTTTCCCCATGACCTCGTCCATGTGATAACCCGTTATTTTTTCAAAAGCAGGGTTGATAAAGACCAATGGGTTATCAGGCAAATAAGGGTCACTAATCGTCACCCCAATTTCGGCATTATTAATCGCCGCTGCCAATAAATTATTTTGGCGTGAAGCCTGCTTTATCTGCTCCTCCGTTTGCTTACGAGCCGTTATATCAATAATCACCCCAACTAACCCCGCCACCTGACCTTCAGCATCAAAGAAAATATTTTTATTAAAAATCATATCTAGCGACTGACCTTTAGCATCCACCAACCGCGACTCATACACTTGCGCCGTTTTTTCGCGTAAAAGTAATTCATCTAAATGTTGATTTTCGGCCGCAAAATCGGGTGGCGTGAAATCATGATTGGTTTTACCGATAATCTCCGCCTCAGAAAAACCCAAATAAGTAGCAAAGGCTTTATTACAACCTAAATATACTCCCTTTGTGTCTTTATAAAAAATAGGGCTAGTGATTGTATCAAATAAGGTCTGTAAAAAGTTCGCATTGGCCTGCAATTGCTCCTGAGATTTCTTGCGGGTGGAAATATCACGCAAAGTAATATTAAAACTGTACGGTTCACCCTGGTCATCGTAATTAGCCGTAATCGTTTGGTCAACGGGAATAATAGAACCATCGGCCCGTAACATGCGCGTTTCTGATAACCAATAGCCCGCCGTCAAGGCTTTAGGCACAATCTCGGCAATAAATTTTTTAGCCTCCTGTGGCGGGTAAAAATCAATCACCGTCATGGTGGTTATATCATCCACCGTCATGCCACTCATTCGTAGCCCCGCGGGGTTAATATAAAGTACATTTCCTTCCAAATCACTCACCCCAATAAAGTCAGTATGGTTTTTAGCAATAGTTGCTAAACGTTGCGATTCTTTCAGGGCTATTTCCGTCCGCGCCAATAATTTAGCGTTTTGCTGATGAGCCTCTTCCATCGCTAAATAAGCCCGACGGCTGGCAACCACCGCCGAGGTTGGTTCAAGCAAGCGGCGTAAAATAAAGCGTTCATCAGCCGTAAATTCCCGCACCTCAGACCAAGCAAAAATAATGACCCCTTGCCATTGCTCACTACTATATAAAGGAATAATGGCCAGGGCCTTAGCCCCTAACTCCACTAAAGCCGCCTGTTCATGCTCAACCAAACGGGTATCTGTCAATATATTATCGATTAAAACGACCGTATGCGGCTGACTCATGACCAATTGCACTAAAAAAGTTTTTGCCACCGAATAATGCTGCCCTAACTGGGGGTCATCCGTCCAAATCCCCCCCGCCCGCCAACTCGCTGCCCCCCATAAAGTGAGTACAGATTCAGTAATGGCTGTCTCAAAATAGCTTAGGCGAATAATAAAAGGATAGTTCGTTTCAAAACTAAAGGCTAACGCTTGCACTAACTCAGTTTCGTTATGGGCTTGAGATAAAATTCCTTCCACCCGCGCCAATTGTTCAAGTTGCCTGGCCCGTTGGCGAGCTTGTTGAAACAACAGCCGATTATTTAGCGTCACCGCCTCCACATCTTTTTCCAACTGCGTAATTTGCCCACGCCAAACCTGCTCAGTTTGTTTAGCCGCCGTCATATCCTGCCAAGAAACATGCAGTAAAAATCGCCCCGCCATAGTTAAGGGACGTAAGGTCACTTGAGCAAAAAATACGCCATGAGGTGGGCGAGACTCTTGCCATTCAAAGGAAATAACTTGTCCCTGTTCAGCCACCTCAAGAGCCTCATGCCAAGAGTCGGGCGCGACCAATGACCTGAAAGATTGCCCCAAAACCGCCTCCTTCGTTGGCTGCCCCAACCCAAGCAAAGCTGCCGAGTTACAAGCAATAATTTGCCCTTGCTCCAACAAAACCATGCCCTCAGTTGAGGCTTCTAGTAAAATTTGACTTAAATTATCCATGTGGAATTAAAAAGGTTTGGACTTACGCAAACACCTCACCCCAGCCCTCTCCTACGTAGGAGAGGGAGTAACATCTCCCCCTGATGTCGGGGGGATTAAGGGGGTAGACTTGGCTTTTGCGTAAGTCCTGAAGGTAAAAGATTTATTTAACCTTTCTCCTCCTCAGGTAAACTATCCAGCCGTAAATCAATAATCGTTCGGTCTACGCCTAAGGCTTTGGTTAGCTCTTCCGCCGCAGTTTCAAGAGCCATCTTGACATTACGACTGGCGCGAATTTTATCTGAAATCTGGCGAGTAATTTGCTCACGCGTGGCTTGCTGCTGTGTTTCTTCAAACAAACGTAAATTCTCCGCTTTTTGGGCTAATTGTGAGGCGATTGTTTCAACTAAAAATTTCTCTTCATGCGACCATTGTTTTTCAGGCGGTTTTTGCACCTGTAATTGTCCAATATGGGTATTTTGAATGGTTAGTGGAGCCGACAAAGTTTCTTTTTCAGTCAGTTGAGAGCTATCAGGCGATAAGGGTTGAACCTCGGCCAGGTTATAGGTAAAAGCCAAATCTTGTTTAGTGGCTAAAAATTGTAACTTACGTTCCCATGTATTTTGAGTTAACTGTTGAATCGCTGCCTGAGACTTTTGTTGCGCCGCTTGCGCCAAAGCCCACTGTTTAGCACTATCAATAGAGAGCGATAATTGAGTCGCCATGGCTTCAAATACCGTTAAATTACGAGAGGTAAAGGCGTTCACTTCCGTTGCATATAAATCTAAAACCCCTATCACCCGTTCTTCAACCACCAAAGGAATGGCGAGACGGGAACGTGCTTGTGATAATAAACGGCCACCGCCCCCCTCATTAAAAGTTTCAGCCATAATTTGCGCTTGCTTGCTTAAAGCAGCTTGCACCGCCAACTCTGCTTCTTGATAAAGAAATAACTTACTACCAATGGCTAATTTTCGCTGCCCAATCGTCCCCGTGCCTGTTTGTAAAATCAAGGTCTGCCCCACATCGTCCATTAAATAGGTTTGCACATAATAAAGCCGAAAGCGGTCACGAATCAATTCCGTTACCGTTGGTAATAATTCAGCCAAATCACGAATGGCCGCCGCCCGTTGTCCCACCTCCAAAGAGTAGGTTAAATCAACCATGCGGGCTTGAACCTGCTCTTCTAAGGAGCTAACAAGATTATTAAGTCGTAAGGTCATGCCATTAAAAACTTGCGCCAACTGTCCAATTTCGTCTCGCGAGGTAATTTTGGCCTGAACCAACAAATTTCCAGCCGACACCTGTTTAGCCACCTCAGTCAACTCCACGATGGGTCGGGCAAAAAATCGGCCAATCCCAAAAGCAACCATCGCTATCACCCCCGCAATTCCTAGAGCTAAAAACAAAAAATTGCGCCCTTGCGCCTGAATCGGAGCTAAATAAATCTCTTCTGGTTGAGCAAAAACCATGAGCCAGGGTTTCGTTTTTAGCTGAATCACGGCAGCAGTACTCAACTGAGAATTAAAAATCGCCAATTGGCTAGTAAAATAGGGTTCATTACTGTTGACTTTAGCTAAACCGACCGCAAAACCAGATAAATTGGTAGTCAAATCAGCCTCAGAAACTTTAGCTAAACGCCCCTCATGCTGTAACTCGGTTAATTTTTCGGGAGCTAAAGGTACCACTGACTTAAAATTCAAATTGGCATCAAGTCCATGTGCCAACCGAATATAATTCTCATCCAACAAGATTGAAAATGATTGGTCACCTGCTAGACCATTATTTTGGCTTACAATCCGTTGTAAAATGGCGGCATCGTAACGAGACCGCAACACCCCTATCACTTTATCTTGGTCATCTCGGACAGGGCTACTAAAAGATAAAATCCAAACATGGGTATTCTCATCCATACTAACCGCTGAGACGTAGGGTAAACGAGTTTTTAGGGGCTGTTGAAAATAATCTTTCGCCGCATGGGTTGTCCCAATGCCGATGCCATCGGTCGCAAAAACCATAATACCGTCATGGTCAAACAAAGTATAGGAAGAGTAAAATAGCTGGTCTTTACGGCTTAAAATATTCAGTGTGGTAATCACTTCTGACTCCAAAGAGCTATTGGCTCGTTGCTCAAGGGGCAAACTTAAATAAGCTGTTAATACCGGCAATTGAGCATGAATCCGAATGGAATCTAGGTTATTAGTGAGAAAAAGGTCTAGATTATCAGCCGAATGTTCCGCGGCCGCCAATAAAATACGATTAGCATTACTAATAAGGTTTTTACGCGCAAAGTAATTTGAAGCCGAGGCAACAATGGCGACTGAAACCAAACTAATCAGCACAAAACTTAATACAAGTTTCGTGCTGATGGAATAGTTCATAAAACGCTTGGCAAAAGGTAATGGGGTCATTTATTTAACAACTTTTATCTTACTTTCAACTGAACGGTCGTTTGCGGAGATTTCAGACTAAGCCCAACTTCTTTAATCGCCATTTGCATGGCCTCTTCTAAGGTGTGTGCGCCCCGAATTTTGTCACCAATAGCATTCACATGTGCCTCTAACGCGGCCCGTTGTTGGGTTTCATTAAGCAACCGTAAATTTTCAGCCGCTTGTGCCGCTTGCTCGGCAATGGCCTCAATTAAAGCAATTTCTTCAGGTAGCCACACCCGTCCATCTTCAATTTCCTCTAACCCAACGATGCCAATCGTCTCACCACGGACTTGTAAGGGAACAGTGAAGGTGGGATTATAGTTTGTCAGTGGGGTTGAGTCCGTCGCCGCGAGGGTTGACTCTTCCCGCCGTTTTTCATACCTAAACTTGGGCTGTTTGGCATGATAATTTTCCCATGCTTGCAAGGTATAACGACGTTGAATGGCTTCAACCTCGGCTAAAGCGGCTTGAGTTTCCATCAATAATCGTTGGTTTTCTAAAGCCACCGAAATTTGGCGCACTAACGCCATGTAAAGTTGCGTTTGATGCAAGCTGAAATGACAGGGTTTATCACTCGCCAACAACACTACGCCTCGCTGAACCTCACCACTCCACAAAGGTAAAATGGCAACCGCCGTCATCGCAAGACTTTGTAGTAATTCAAACGACTCCAAAGAAACCCGTTCATCTAAGGAAATATTGTCAAAAAATAGGGGGATTGTGGTTAGCAAATCAGCAAAAATAGCAAATTTATCTGGTAAATAATAGGTGCCTACCACCAATGATAACGGGATTTGCTGACGATGCCAAGTTGCTGCCACTAAAACAGATTGCACTTTGTCCAATGAATCATGCTGAAAGGTAAAGAGAATCACCCGATTAATCTCAGAAATGGTATCACTTTCACCCACCGCGGCCACTAATTCTGATAAATTATGCGCCTCGTTAATCCGCCGACTGGCATAATAGAGATGCTCCGTTTCATAACGGGTCGCTTCAGTGGCTAAATAAGCCCGCCGACTCGCCACCACTGCTCCCAATGACTCCATCAACCGTCGAAATATAAATTTTTCCCGTGCGGAAAAGTTATGGGGCTGCGCCCAAATAAAGCTCACCACACCTTGCCATCTCGCCCCACTTAACAAAGGTAACATGGCCGCCGCTTGAAACCCTAACTCTTGGGCCTCCTTCTTTTGGGCCTGAGTTACCCCCATCTCCATTTGCACATCTTCAACCAAAGTTAATTGGTCAGGAGTCTGTAACCAATGAGTCAAAAAAACTTGTTTTAGCGGTACTAACTGGTTAAGAAACGTCATATCCGTTTGAATGACCCCATTATGCCACCAAGCTACTGGCTGCCAACTCTCTGTGCCACTTATTTCATCTAATTGCAAATAATCTAAGGTAATGAGGTGCGGCAAATGAGCTTGCATACTGGGTAATAACGCTAAAATTATTTCATTTTCGTGGGTTGCTTGAGATAATGTCGCCTCAACCCGTGCAATAATTTCTAGCTGCTCGGCCCGTTCCTGCGCCTGTTCAAATAACAACCGATTATTAACCACTATGGCGGTTTGCAACATCAACGTTTTATATAAACGCCGCTCAACAGAACTAAACGCATGGGGCAACGGCCAATTGATACTCACCGTCCCCACCCATCGCCCACCTAACTTCAACGGTAACATGGCAATGGCCTGGTCATCAAATTGTAATAATGCTTGACGCAAATGATTGTCCAATTTAGGGTCAGTGACAATATTACTAATTAAAGTTGGCTGACTACCATCTGCAAAATAAGTAACCAAATTGGGTAAGTCTGGCAAATAAGTCCGCGCCCCGACTTTCATTTTAGAAATACCCTCTTTATCCCACACCGCCACACACTCATCCCAACGAGGTCTACCATCCTCAGCCAACTCATAAACAAAAAGACGAGCCGCATGCGCCCCTTGTTGAATGGCTGGCTCAATAATTATCTGTAAAATATCATCTAACGTATTTGCTGTATTAAGTTTAATTGCTAAATCATATAAAAATTGTGTTTCTTGCAACGCCGTCTGAGTTTGGTCAAATAACCGTTGATTTTCTAATGCCAGGCCCAATTGTTCAACCACCGCGCTGGCCGCAGTTAATTCATCTTCAGACCAGGTTTGACTCGTTTCACGCTCAAAGCCCAATAACCCAATCAGTTGGCCGCTATAACTTATCGGTAAGGCTAAATGACTGAGTTGGTTTGCCTCATCAGTATAAACCGGCTGCTGATTTTGCACCGCTTGAGTTAAAAGTGGCTGCCAACTTACAGTATCCCCTATCTCAGACGTTTGCGCCAATTCAGGCTGTAAATTTAACTCCTCCGCCGTATATTCCAACCATTCATTTTTAAGATAACGCCCCTGTAAGGCTTGCATTTCATCCAACGCAATCTCTAAGGCACGGGTACGGTCAGCAATGCGCTGTTCCAACTCGGCCTGAGTTTGCACTTTTTCAGCTAACAAAGCCTGCATGTCACCCAATAAATGGCTGAGAGCTAACCCTAACTCATTCAAGCTAGGAATACCGTCAGGAATCGTCACTTCTTGCGGCAAATGACCTGCTTTAGCCGAGGTCAATAAAACTAACATGGCTTGGGTTTGCGCTTCCACGACCTGTTTATAATCAGAATAAGTAAGTTCTTGGGTCATAAAATAAAGTTCCTAAAGGGAAATTTATCACCCTCACCCCTGCCCTCTCCCATAGGGCGAGGGTGATAAGTGACTCCCTCGCCCCCTGGGAGAGGGTTGGGGTGAGGGTTTAGAATAATTACAGCCGCTTCAATAATTGCTCACGAGTCCCTAATTCTGTCACGACAGGCGTGGCCTGTAAAAGCTGGCCGATTTCTTCACGGGCCGTATTTAAGATGGCTTCACGCCCTACCGTTTGGCGAATCTTATTCGTAATTTCTCGCACTTGTTTTTCTCGTTCAGCCCGCGCCTCGGCCTCATTCAACAAACTATTACGGTCAACCACCAAGGCTAATGGCCCCGTCAAGGCTAAATAAGGCTCTAACTCTTCCGCCGTAAAATGATGAATTTCTTCCGTTTCTAACAACAATGTCCCCAATTGCCGCCGCCCTACAGTTAAAGGCAAAATTGCCACCGAAGCAATATTTTGTTGTATCAACACTTGCAGAGCTAATGGTGTCAATTGTGAGTCATGTTGAGCATCCTCAAACATGATTAGCTCAGGGTTAATAAAGATGAAAAGATTTTCCAAATACCGCGTCGGATAACGCTGCCCCACCGATGTTGGCAATGCCCCCACCCCACTATGCCAATTGGCCGCCACCACCACCCCCACTGCCTCGCCAGGCCGCACCCAATCAATCAACAACATTACGCCGCGATTAACCGCCAAAATCGGCTGGGCTTCAAAAACCGCCGCCATGGCCGTTTGTAAATCATTACTATTCAATCGCCGTCCCGCTTCATAGAGCCGTTGCGTCAGAGCTAAAGTTCGCTGCATTCGGTCTAGTAATAATTGGTTCTGTATGACCGCTGCCACTTGGTCGGTTAAATTACTAATCTGACGAATCTCAAGGTTACTCACGGGCAAAGGTCTATGAGTGGTCGCGCCACTAGTAAAACCAATCCATTGCCCACCCGCAATTAAGGGGAAAAAAAGCATGCCATAAACATTCAACTGCTCCACTGCCGTTTGAAACGAGGGCGATTCAAACTGTTGCTGCGTCCTTAAATCTCGAAAAATTAACGGTTCATCTCGCCGCATTTGATAAATGGCAGGAAAATCCGCAAAGGGAATTTGTGTCCCTATCTTAAGTAACTCAGGCTGCGACGGCTGATACCACACCGCCACCGCCTTAATGAATTGAGGGCTGGTCTGCTCAAAAGGCTGGTCAAACAATAAAATAGCCACCGTATCTAATTGGGCTAAAGCCGTAGACTCCACCAAAACCTGCAAAATTTCGGTGGGATTACTCGCCCGTACAATGCGGTCACTCCCCGCATAAAGAGCCTCCGTTTCCGCCAAAGCTGCTTTTTGCGCCACATACGCCCGCCGACTCGCCACAATTGCCCCAACGGGTTCTAGCAATTTAGTAAAGATAAATCGCTCCTCCTCAGACAAATCATGGGGCTGTGTCCAAGCAAAAACGATGAGGGCTTGCCAGCGTCCGCCAATAAACAACGGCAAAATCGCCACCGACTCCACGCCCATTTTATCACCAATCAAATGGGCCGACTCACGGGCTGAAATACCCTGTTTCAAATCGGCTATAAATATTAATTGGTCTGATTTTTGCACCCAGATAGGCGGATTGAATAAATCATCAACAAGATGGACTTGGCTAATCAAACGACTATCCATGAGCGACTCACTATTCTTGACCGATAAAATTGTAATACTAATGGGTTGCCCCAACTCATTAACTTCAACGTAATTCAAGAAAATAATCGGTTTGGCTTCGGGCGGGGTCGCTAAAGCAATCGCCGTCAAAATATCCTCCTCGGTCACGGCTAAAGCTAACGCGGCCTCCACTTGGGCTAATTTCTCCAAATAGTTGGCCCGTTTTTTAGCCTCCTCAAATAACCGTTGATTTTCTACCGTGGTTGCTAATAATGACGCAATTTGCTGCATTAACTTTTCATCTAACGAATTATATTGATTGGCCTGTTTATGCCAAATATTGAGCGTCCCAATCACCTTACCCCCCGCCACCAACGGCACTAAAATACCCGACCGTAGCCCCTCCGCCACCAAAAGTTCTACTCCTGGAAAAGTAATTTCGCGCGTATCCGTTACTATCATCAGGGTATTCGTCCGCACCACCTCCCCCGCGACGGTTTGATTAACAGATAAATAATCCGTAACTTGTGGTCGTACCCCATGCAGCCCAATATAACTAAATGTGTCTCCCGTCTCATTTAATAACAAAATAGTCGCCCGTGTAGAGAGCATAATATCATTTATTTTGAGCGACATCACCTTAAAAATTTGCTCTAAGGTGCGCGCCCGCGTTAGCTCTGCGCCCAACTCATTCAGCAAACCCAATCGATGGGCTTGTTGTTCTAATTGCGCCGCGGCCTGACGGGTTTCTTGATAAAGCCTGGCATTTTGGATGGCAACGGCAACTTGCGCCGCCAAAACCCCATGAATTTGGACATCTTCCGTTGTAAAGGCATTAATTTGGCTTGATAGGACCCCTAACACGCCTAACATTTTGTCTCCCGCGACAATCGGTACCGCTAAAATTGCCCTAACCTCAGGTAAGAAAGGGTTAGGTAAAAAGCTGGTGGAAGCGCGCACATCATTCACTAAAACGCCGCTTTGAGTACTCGCCGCTTGCGCCATGACCGAGTTGGTTCTATCAAGGGGAATACGCCAGCCCAGCTTCATGGTTTGTTGCCCAATTTCACCTGCTCCCGCCGCTAGTTCTAGCTCTTGCGTGGCTTGATTGAGTAAATAAATATGGACATGGTAGAGATGAAAGCGAATTTTAGTCAGGTTGACCACTGTTTGCAATAATTTATCGACCTCTAACACACTCGAAGCCATGATACTCACCTGCGCCACCGCTGCCAACTCGACTGCCCGTTTACGGGTTTGCTCCAATAAACGCGCATTATCTACGGCTTCAGCCACCTGCTGCGAGATGGTTTCCAGCAATTCACGTTCCTCCGCCGATAAGGACGCGCCCCCTTCATCATATAACCCCAATAATCCAATGGACTCCCCGCGCACCATGAGGGCTTGGGTCTGCGCCATTTCCTCTATGGGTGGGGTTAATTCAGCCCAACCTTGCGTGGGGTCAAATAAATAACTAGAAGTGGCGGCATTAATTTGATAAGCCTGCCAAGCCTCACGCGTTAAGAAACGTTGCAGGGCGTTTAACTCATTCAGCCGTTCTTGTAACTCGCTCTCCGCGTGTTGACGTTCCGTAATTAAGCGACTGTTTTCCATCGCCAATAAAATATCATTTTGGGACTGTACCTGACGTAAGGTTTCTTCGGTCTGCTTACGCTGAGTAATATCTATTAATGTACCAATAACTGCCACTTCGCCCTGATAGGTGATGGTTGCGCCACTGACCTCAAGCTGAATTATCGTCCCATCTTTACACAATCCACGAAAATCATATTGGGCGGTTTGAATTTCACCCGCTAACCGCCGTTGTAAATTTTCCAAAACCAGTGGCTGGTCTTCAGGGTGAATCACGGTTAGAACCGTCTCTAAGGCTAAACATTCCGCGACACTATAACCAAAACTAGCCGCCAGGGCAGGATTAACATAGGCAAAACGGCCATGTTGGATGATATAAACACCCATTAACGAAGATTGTTCAACGAGGTTGTGATAAAAAATTGATTCAATACTTTCTGTGTTTGGCGGGGTCATAGAGGAAATAAGAAGTAAGAAGTAAGAAATAAGAAGATTATTTCTTACTCGCCACTCCCACTTTGAGACTGATTTTCCAGCTTGATAAAGGTTTTACGCCCAAAGGTTTGGGCAATTTTACGGGTAGCCGTCCGCATGACCGTATCGACATCTAAGGCACGGCGAATTTGGGCTGTAACTTCACGCAAGATACGCTCTCGTTCTACTTTGGCCTGAGCGTCTGCCAATAACAGTTTATTTTCTAGGGCAATCGCAATTTGACCCGCTAACGTAATATAAGGTTGCATATCATGGAGGGTAAACGCATGAACGGCCTCGCTTATGAGCAATAAAACACCTAACTGGCGACTCGCGACCCATAACGGTAAAGCCGCCAACGTCCCTACCTGCTGTTGCTCTAATGGAAATTCGTCAAACATTAAAGGCGTTTGACTGCCTAAAATTTTAAGCGAAGTCATTATTTCGTGGGGATAATTCGCCCCAATCGGCAAGGGAGGCGTACCAGAACCACGATACCAATTCGCTATCACGAGACTCTCTTGAAATTTAGCTGCCACATCATAATTAAATTTAAGCAGCAACGCTTGGTTGACGGCAGGAATAGGCATAGTTTCGATTAACGCCTCCAGAATTTCCTGCATGTTCATGGCGGCATTAATCCTTAAACTGGCTTGATAAAGTTTTTCGGTAATGATTAATAAGCTCAGCTGCCGCACTGTCGCCCGTCGGCTGGCAACAATGGCGGCGAGGGGTTCAAGCAAACGGCGGAGATAAAACTCTTCATTCGCCGAAAATTTATGCGGCTTATCCCAACCAAAAACAACGATACCTTGCCAATGATTACTGCTCCATAAAGGGAGTAACACAATAGCCGCAAAATTAAACCGCGCTAATTCCTGACGCATTCCGTCATCTAAACGGTCATCTGTCGCCACATCAGGCAGGAAAATAATATCATTATGGACTTGTAACCAAAGCGAGCGCAATGGCAAATCTTGAACCGCATAGACCTGAGTCAATTCGGGGTCATCTGCCACCACGATGCCATCATGCCAAATCGCCATATTTCGTAACTCAACAGGCCGACCTTGCTCATCTAAATCTAAATATTGCAGCCAGCCCGTAAAATTCATCTCCGCCAAATCAAAACACATGGTCACTGCAGTCAAAATTTCGGCCTCATCGGTAGCTTGGGATAAAGTCACTTCAATCATGGCTAACCATTGTAATTGATTAGCCCGCGCCTGAGTTGCCTCAAGCAATAATAAATTATCCACCCGCACGGCGGCCTGGTTAGAAACTAAGGTAAAGAGTTGCTTGTCTCTCGCTAAAAATTGATAGGGTGAAACCCACCGTACAATAACTAAACCTATCCAACGCGCCCCCACCTGCAACGGAATTAAAGCCACCGCCCCCACTTGTAATCGCTGAAATAATTCCCGCGAATTAGCATCTAATAAGGCCGAGGTAGTCACATCCTCCACCAAAACAGCTTCATGAGGATTGGTGAGCCATAAGCGATTAAAAGGAAATTCAGATAAATGAAAACGCATGCCTACCGTCACAACGGGCGCATTTTCGGCCGACCAAACGGATTTACAAACCGTATATTCAGGTTGTTGTGCTTCATTAAATTCAAAAATGAATAGTCCCACCCCTTGAGCCGACGCTAAAATATGGCTAGGAATAACCGCCGTAATAATATCATCTAAGTGCGTGGTCACATTCAGCCGAGCCGTAATTTCATAAAATGTTTCGGTGGCTAAGAGGGCTTGTTGGGCCTGCTCATAAAGATTGGCATTTTGTAAGGCTACCGCAATTTGCGCTGCTAATGCTTGATAAACCCGTAAATCAGTGGGGGTAAAATAATGGGCTTCAGCCGATTGTAAATCTAACACCCCTAAAACACGCTGCCCTAACATCAATGGCAGCGCGATTTGGGAACGCGTTTCAGGAAGTAATGGACTAGGCGGAACAACTTCAGAGGCGAGTAAGCCCACTTTATCTTGGGCGGCTTTAGCTACTAAAAGGTCAGTGGCTTGCAAAGGAATATGCCAACGAGCCGCGATGAGGTGTTGCCCTAGCTGCCCCGATGCGGCTTGTAATACTAATTCATTATCCAAATCATTAAAAATAAAAATCTGGGTATGGTATAAATTAAATTTTTCCTGCGTTAAACTAACAATTTGTTGTAACAATTGGGTGGTGCCTAAAATAGTGGAAGTAATCGTACTAATATGCGTCACTTTTTCTAACTCAACGGCCAGCTTGGCAAAAGCCTGCTCAGTTTGACGGCTTTGCTGTAGCAATTGATAATTATCAACCACCGCCGCCACCATGACCGTTACTTGGCGCAAAAAACCCTCATCAATCAACTCATTCCCATGAACCGATTGACTACCCACCCATAAAAACCCCACAATTTGCTCCCGCGCTAACATCGGACTAACGGCCACTGAACGAAGTTGTTGTTTTTCAGCCAAATAATTATCTACATCAGCCTGTCCCGTAGGCAGATTAAGGGAAATTAAAAAATGGGTATCTTGAGGTACAGTTTTAATAAAAAGTAACTCTGGGGATAGCGATAATAGGGAGGACACCTCAGCCGATAACGGAGAGTCGGTAAATAAATGATGGCTATTATTATGAACCACGCTCAAGCCAACCCAATCGCAATCCAACAAAGCCGCCCCCCTAACCGCAATCACCTGAGCCATTTCTGCCAGGTCCGTCACGAGGTTGAGTTCTAAACTTATTTCATTAAGTAACGCCAGCCGTTGCGCCAACATTTCGACCACAGCTAAGGCATTTAAAGTTTCATGTAATAAATGGTCATCATGGGATGTATTGTTAGTCATGGGGATGTTTTAGTAATGAGTGATGCGTTTTGGATTTATACTGCGCGAGGTCATGAATTAAACTTTTCAGGAGTGCGAAAGTTTTACTTTCGCCTGTCAAAATAAAATTTTGACACTCCAGTTTATGCCCTCACGCAGTATAATTCATCACTCCTTCTTATCTAGCTGGACAAAAGTGCGGGCGGGTCTAAGCAGGCGGGATAATTCAGAAACCGTAATCTCCATGAGGGCATCCATGTCAGGGGCGCGGCGCAACTTATCTCCAATCTGGCTGATGAGTCGTTGGCGGCTAGCTTGCTCCTGTACTTCCTCCACCAAACGCAAACTTTCCGCGCTTTGCGCCACCTGGTCAATCACCGCTTTAATCAAGGCTAGTTCACCCTCACTCCATTGATGACCCGCCTCCACGCCATAGAGTTGTAAACTCCCAATAACGGATTGTTCTAAATGAATCGGAGCCGCCCAAACGGTATTGATATCAACATTCGGTTGGTCAATTTGCACCAAAGAGGCTTGTTTATGTCGCACCACCTGCTGCCGAATATAAGCCACTGCCTCTTCATGGAGAGTGGTTGACTCGCCCAAACTAAATTGAGCGCGCCCCCGATTACGCCGCAGGATTTTTTCTCTATCCCAAGTTTGTTGCACATATCGCTCTTGATAAACCTGCATGTCCTCTAAAGCCTGCTGAGTTTCATTAAAAAGTCGGGCATTTCGTAGAGCAATCGCCACTTGATTGGCTAAAGAACGTAACAAATTTTCATCACTATCATCCAATCCGCCCACTCTATCTTGTTGCACATCTAACACGCCCATGACCTGATTATCTAACACGATCGGCACCGCCATCTCCGAGAAAGTCTGTGGTAATAAAGGGTTAGCCAGCCAATCCGCCGAGAGACGAACATTATCCACCCGCACAATTTGTGACGTGCGAGCCGCCCGTGCCACTAAACTCGTCCGTTGATTAACGGCAATATGATGCCGCTGCCGCTTCATGATTTCACCTGGTTCGCCCGTCCCTTCAGCCACCACTAAATTTTCGCGCGCCTCATCAAATAAGTAAATATGGACATGATAATAACCAAAATTTTCCTTAATACTTCCTACTAACTCCGATAATAACGCCTCAAAATTCAGGATAGCCGTGAGGCGTTCACTTAACATGGCGACAAGTTCTAACCGACGGGTACGAGTGGCAACTTTTTGTTCTAAGGTCGTGTAAAGTTCCTCAATCTGCGTCGCCATTTGATTAAAGGTGCGAGCCAACATGCCAATTTCATTATCTGACGTAACCGCTACTCTAACCCCAAACTGCCCCGCCCGAATTTGACTGGCCGCCACATTAAGTTCATGCAAAGGCAGCACCACACGTCGTGAAAAACGGAAGCCCATCGCGATCGTTAGGAAAGTAAATAAAAGCAACATCGCCACCATCGCGGTCATTTGTTGATAAATAGGCTCATAAACTTCCGCCGTTGGCAATTCAACCACCACCGCCCCATTGAGCGTAGAAATAGGCAACATGAGGCCAAAAACCTCGTCACCATATAAACCTTGATACGTTTTAAGTGAATCGCTGGCGTTGTTCATTAAAATAGCCAAAAAAGAACGATCAGAAATATTGACCAATTCAAAATCTTCCGTGCCGCTATTTTTTTCGGCTAAGATATTATGCTGCTCATCCATAATATAACTATAGCCCGTATTGCCCACTTTAATTTGATTAATAATCGTCCATAAAGTACGGAGGTTCACTTGAGCCACCAAAACACCCCCCACCTTATCCTCATTATTCAGCACTGGCACAGCTAATATGACGATAGGCAAATGCGTTTGCGGGTCAACCTCCACCGCGCTCACCGTCGCTTTTTCGGCCTTAAATACTTCGGAAAATAGGGTCGAATCGGTTAAGTTATCAAATGATGCAGTTGGCCCCGACACCGCGAAAGAAACCTGAACTTGACCCTTTTGGTCAAGGATAAGTAATTTTTCGTACGCGGCATTATGATGCACCAACCCCTTCAAGAAAGATTGCTGCATGGCGGGTGAAACCTCCGTCAACCCATGCACATGCGAAAGGTAACTAACTTCATGTTCCAATTGACTCAGATAGGTATTAATTTGATAGGCCACCAGTTCCGCCCGCGCCTCTTGGATAATTTGTAATTGGGTTAGCTGGGTCTGCATGTTATAATAAATAACTAAACTACCCATCAGGAATAAACTAATTAGCCCAATAATGGCAATCCCATAACGTAATTGATTTGTAATTGAGTGCATAAGGAAGACTCGCTTGAAAAGTAAAGTGAAACTACCAGGTTAAGGCTTCGGGGATTTGCTTAAATAGTTTGGCTAATTGAGGAATTGTTTCATGTTGACGTTGCATCTCTTGCCAAACGGTGGGATGTGCTTCCGTCTTGAGTTCATTTATCATATTGTCTAACTCTATTTGTGGCCTATTTGCATTTCGTTGCATGAGATAATATTCCAGTCTATGTCTATAATTTCCGGTGGTGGTTGTCTTGATACATTTTTCTGAGGTGGTTGTGTTGGTTTATTTTCTGGTGGGGTTAAGTGAACTACATTACCATCCACATCAATTATCGCGCAGTGATTATCTTTGGGACTATTACAAGTTCCACAACTATATAAATAGTTATCCCAATTGTAACAAAGATTGGGGTAAACATCTTTTGGTAAGATATGTTCTACTTCATCAGCCTTAGAATCTTCACAATAATGACAACGCTCGGCCCCGCTAGACATTTGAATTAACTTCTTTTTGACCTCATCAAAAGTACGATTTCCCATTTTATTGCTATTCCTAAAACTATCTTTAGCAAACTCAACTTGAGCCAAGTAGTCCGCTTGTTTATCCACTTTAGCTTGATACCGAGCCAGTTTTTCCATAGCGCGTTCAGATAATTCAGGTCGAGTTAAGTTTATCATGAGGTAGTGGGTAATATCGCTCTTAATTCATTCAAGTGTAACTTTTCATCAGGGGTAATTATTCCCTTAAAAGATTTAACATTTAAGTCCGCCAATTCCTTAATCATTTTTTGCGCGGCTTCCGACTGGCTGGCATTTGCCCCAAACAACTCCGTCCCATACGCGTCTAATACATTGCCATAAATTAATCTATCCTTATCCACCCCTACAATTTCCTGCGATTCAACCCCGCTGCCTGGGGCTGCCAACTGCCAAATCGAACCGTTATCACATGCCCGACACACTAAGGGGCTATGGGTGGTCACGATAAATTGAATGTTAGGGAAATATTGCGTAAACCATTGCCCAATGCGCGTTTGCCAAGTGGGGTGCAAATGAGCGTCCACTTCATCAATAATGACTACACCAGGCAAGTTAATAATGGTTTGATTTTTAGTTGGAAAAACCGCTTTATCGCCATAAGTATCTAAAAGCAATCGAATTATATCCAGGGTCATGCTCAAAATAGAACGATACCCATCACTCATTTCAAATAATGATATATTAACACCATTCGCATCTTTTAATTTCAGCCCATCAGAATCAATATCCGTCAGTAAAATAGCCCCATCAGGTAATAATTTTGCGGCATTGATAAATCCAATAAGACCATCAAGTATTGCTTTAGCCGTAGCTTTTTTAGGCGCATCTAACGCCAAATCTTTCAGCCAAGCCGTCACTTGAGTTAAAGCAATATCATCTCGAAAGGCACTTAAACAGGCTAATATTCTAGGGCGAGAATTTACCATGTGAGCAAAAGTATCATTTCCCCCACGCAACCGCCTAACAGGGCCATAAGCTGAAATATACCATCCCTTGCCACTATTATCACCCCATAAGCCATTTTTTGGCTTGATACTTCCCGTAATATTAACGTTGCCATTCCCCTTGATTCTGATAATAGCTAGATTAGAAGTCACCACATCCTTACCCTTATACTCAGGTTTATCATAGTCATTATCCCGAAGTATTGATATTTTAATTTCCCCTTTTTCTATGTGAGGTGGCAACCATTTAGCAAAATCTTCCAATAAAAATAAAGCCTGAGCATCCTGCTCCCCAATCATCCCCAACGCCACCGCCCGCACCACGCTTGATTTACCTGACCCATTATCGCCAATCAACACATGCCAACCTGCGGGTTTAGCAAAGGTCATCTTAAAGTGACCAATGGAACGTATATTTTTTATCTCAACTTCTTGGATGTACATACTTAACTCTCCAAATCCAGCCCCAACTCTACAAAAATATGCTCTGCCGAGAAATGGCGGCCTAATTCCTCCGCCGTAATTTTAACCAATTGCTGCAAGCTGGTCGCTTGACGCATCTTTTCCGTAATTTCTTGTACCAAACGGTCATGGCGCACCCGTTGCTCAACATCATGGCGAGTTTTCTGCTCTAGCAGATAAATCCGCCGCGTCGCCACCGCTGCCGCCGTTGGCTCAACCAAACGCTCTAACACAAATTTTTCCAGGTCATTAAAGATGTAAGGCTTCGTCCAACTACAAAATATAATCCCCTGCCACCGCCGCCCACTATATAACGGAATGATAACGAGCGCATGGCTATTGAGTTTTAAAAACACGGCGCGCGTCGGCTCATCAATGCGCGGGTCGTCGGCGATGTGAGGCACAATAAAAATACTACTGGGCTTTTCCAACCACAAATGCGCCAACGGAAAATCCACCAACTCAAAACGGTGGTGCATTAACGCATCTTGCAGTTGTAATTGGCCGTATTGCCAAATCGCCACCACCTCAGAAGCCACTAACTGCCCCTGGTCATTCGTCTCGGTATAATGTAATGTTAGCCGTAAATCTTGGTTTGAGTTTATTTGAGCAGCCCGCGTATTAAAAAATACTAAGCCCAGGACTGCTAAAAGCTCACCCTCATCAGTGGCTTTAGATAACGCCACTTCCACTTGAGAAAGTAACTCTAATTGGGCGGTTCGTTGCTGTAAAATCTCAATATTTCGTAAATTTTGAATCGCAACGGCTGATTGCGCGATTAAAGTGGTCAAACGACGCACATCTGCGGCAAGAAATTGGTGTGGGCAAGGATAAGCAATATTAAAAAAACCGAGCCATTTCCCCCCCACCACTACTGGCACGAAAATCACGCTCTGAAAGCCCACATCTAAATACCATTTCCGCAAAGATTCATCTAAAATCGGCGAGGTGGTCACATCTTCAATAATTGTGGGTCTATCAGGGTGCAAAATAGCGAGGGTCGAGGGAAAAGCGGAAATGGGATAATGGGTTGGCAATCCCTCAGTAGGGAGATTGGTACGTCGGGCCAAAACGTCTATTGATTGCGGCGTAG
>JAIFLK010000081.1 GCA_020049115.1 Chloroflexota bacterium
GTTAAGAATTGGTTGAACACGAAAGGAGATGAAAAGGACGAAGGGCGCGAAAACTCCCCAATCTTCGGGCTTTTGCGTTCTCCATTTTGTCCAGATATAGGTGAACCACCAGCCCCTAACAGTTGGATTTGAACTTGATATGTTCCCGCGTCAGGCGGAAGTGGCAGCGTCAAGCGGTCGAATATCAGCATGTCGGTGTCCCACGCTAAGGTGGGGACGCGCCCTTGCCCATGATAACCTTGCCAATGCAAAACAGGTTGTTGCTCTTGATTAATAATAGTAACTTGATAAAGGTAATTTTCATTTAAGAACGTTAAGGCGCGCCAGGTCAAATTAAGCTGTAACTGCGTGGGTTCAACGGTTAGCTGATAATCCTGCAAGGCAATTTTGTCATCAAAGTTAACTTTAGGCGGAGGCATATCGGCGGTGGCAATCGTGCGTAATGGCACGGCTGGCGGCACAGAAGCAGCAAGGGCTTGAATATGTTGCGCTGTCCACAAAGTGAGGCTGATAGTCAGCATGATAAAGGTGAGTCGTTGCCAACGAATTGGAATAATCGCTAATAATCCCCACACGATTAACCCCATAACGGCGGTAGCGGCGGGAATGAGGATGTGCCGCCCTTGCGCCGATTGACTGAGACGACCTGCAAGATTAAAGCGCATGATGGGCAAGAGCAAAAATAACCCCACATGACCTAACATTAAGCCTAACCAAAGGCGTGAGGTCGGCTCGCGCTGCCATAATTGCCACAAACCAATGGCCGCACCACCTAGCAAAATCGTAATTAAGAGATACGCCCAGGGAAACATCGGCCAGGTGCCGCTAACCCCAACCCCCCAAAATGAAAGGTAAGTTTCACGTAACCAATCATTAAAACTGCCCGCGCGGTTACGGTCAATGGTGTCGGTGGCCGCGTTTAGCCCTTGACTGAGGGCAACATTAAGGCGATTCATGGTGGGGTCGCTGCCACCCGCCAACAAGGGGCGGGTTAAACCCATGAGCCAACCATCTTGGGTAACGGTTTGTAAATGCCAGATATTCCAGCCAAACCAGGGGCTTGAGGTGAGCAGGGCTAATGCGCCCACCAACACGACGCGACGCGTTATCCACTGCCAACCATGGGGGCGGCCTAACAAAACGCAGCAGATAATTACCTCTAACGGGGCAATGACCAACGTGTATTTTACCGTCATAGAGAGGCCAAGTGTTACGCCTAGCCCAATAAAAGGCCGCCAAGTGGTGGGCTGTTTGATGGCTTGCACCAGGCAGAAAAAATAGAGCGCGGCCATGAAACCTAACAAATTGTCATCATTCAGGGAGGCGGCAAGGAAACCATAACGGGGCAAAAAAGCCAACCAAGCGGCCGCGATTAAACTCGCGCCTACCCCCCTCACTCCCCCCTGATTCACCCCCATTCGGGGGTAAAGGGGGGATGAAAGGGGGGATGAAAGGGGGGATGAAAGGGGGGTGAAGGGTATTTGTTGTAAGGTCGCGTAAACTATCAACACCGTAGCGAGGCCAAGCGCAATGGAGAACCAACGCCCCATTTGCCAAACCAACACCTGCCCTTGATAGGGCGGCTGAAAATCCTCTGTCGGGATAACCCAGACGCTGCCCTGCCGCAAATCTATCGTTCGATAACGAAATGAATCCCAAAAAAGGTTGAAGCGCGGTGGCTCAACGGGGACATTAATGGATATTGCGGCAACTAATAATTGATATAAGGGGGGAAAATCGGCACGGGTGATTTGGGCGCGCTCCTCATAGCTGATGGGTAAGCGGCCATGTTGCTTAATGAAGTTGATATATTCGAGATGATAGCCTTCATCTTGCCCTTTATTAAAAGGCGTTATCTGGCTAAAGGCTAGAGTCAAGGCAAGATAAATAATGACTAATAATATCAAAGCCAACCGTTCTAGCCAAGAGGCGGAAATAGTCACGGTTTGACCTCAAAGGACTGTAAGGTAAAGGTATTATCAGAGGAATTGGTCACGGGCAAGCGCATTTGGCTCATGGGGTCATACAGGCCAATCACGATTTCATAAGGGCCAGGCGGTAATTTATCAACGGTCAAATTTAACTCATCTTGAATGATTTCGGTGGTGTCCCACAACGAAGTGGGATATTGCCCTTGCGTGGGCGGTTGGTCATGTTGCGCCACAATCTGGCCGTTTTGGTCACGCACATGCATAAATAAGGTGTAATCGGTGGTGAGTTCAGTCATGGCTTGCCAATAAAAACGAATTGTCCAACTGCCACTTTGCGGGGGCGGCTTAAGCCAATCGTAACCTAAAAGTTGAATTTGGTCGCCAAAAGATTGCTTAATATTAGGTTGAGGCTGCGGCTTAATAAGGGTGACTCCCGCAGGTGAGCCGCCAATTTTGATAGGAGCTAAAGCCACAAAGGTGGTGTCAGTGGGTTGCTGCGTGGCGGAGTCTAACAAATAAAGCGACTCGGCTTGCTCGTTGACGGTATGATATAAACCGATATGCAACCGATAAACGCCAGGGAGCGCGGCGGGGTCAATGGGAATAGCGAAACTATCCTTAATTATTTCGCGGGGCGACCATAATAAGGTGCTGTAATTTTCCAATGGCAAACGGTCACGCTGCCCCCAAACAACTTGCTGATTATCTAGCAAACGGGCAAAAATGACAAAATCCTCGCCCATGTATTGCAGCCCCTGCCAATAAAGCGTGAGGGAAACGCCCTCGCCTGCTTGCGTTTTACGGCTGAGTATGTCATAACCTAACAATTTAACTTGTCCCGCAAAATTGGCTTGCACAGGAAATTGTACGGTTGGCGTAATGAGACCCCCCTCATTCCCCCCTGAGACAGGAGGGAGGAAAGTGCGATTATTAGGGGCAATTTCAATGGGCGTGTCAATGAGATTAGCGGTATTTGTTTCAATAAGTTGATAATCTCCTACAGGCCAATCAGGTTCAACAATAAAGGTGGCCCAATCTGTGCCATGTGCGGTTGACGGGTGAGGTTGACCGAGTGGGTCTAACAATTGGTATAAGTCGGTTGACGAGGGTGAAAGGGTAATTTGAATGGTTTCACGTTCATGGAAAGGTTGCGTTACTTTGTGTCCATTTTGCCAGGTCATCGGTTGGGAAACCTCACAGGTTTGACAAACCTGTGAGGTTTGGCCTAAATCAACCCATTGCTCACCAAGTCGCGCCTTGATTTGATATATTTCTTTATTTGGCAAAGGCAACCAAGCCTCATCACGAATGTAATCGCCTGATTCCCAGGCCCGCGTGGGGTAACGGGCTTGGGTTTGATAGCCTAGCCATTGGGCGCGCACTACGTTTTGTTTATCAATTAACTGTAATTCAGTCATATAATCTTGTTTAGCAAAGACCGCGCCACCTTGCCAGATGAAGGTAACTTTCAGGGCTTCGGCTTGTTCTGTAATATTATACCCTAATAATGTTGCGCCACCGTCTAGGGTGATGTTTAAGGGTTGAAACTCTGTTAAATCAGGCTTAATGGTTGTTACGGGCAATAATGGCTCATAAGTTGATTGCATTAAGATAAGTTGACTTAGGCTACCGACTAAAAGCAAGGCCAATGTAAGGCTAAATTTGAAATTTGAAATTTGAAATTTGAAAAGCGTTGTCAAACCAAATACGAATAATATGGCAAAGGCTGGCCCCGCTAAAAATAGCACATGCCGCCCTTGCATGGATTCCAACGCGTCGCGCGCCCCAAAGAGGCGAATGAGCATGAAGGGGATAGGTAATAAGCAATGAAAAAGTAACATGCCCAAGATGAGGCGATATTGGGAAAATTGTTTTGCTTGTTGTATCAACCCCATTACGGCTAACAGGGTGAGCAGGCTCATGACTATTACAAACCATGTTAAGGGGTAGGGGCGGGTAGTGGGAATTGTCCAAAAGGTGAGGGGAAATTCAGTGGCAATTTCGCTAAAAGTGTAAGATTTCTTTTCAATATGGGCGGGTGGCGGGGACTCGCCGCCACTGAGCATGGCAAACAGTTCATCAATGGTGCGGTCGCTGCCATCGCCACGAATGAGGGGCGCGAGCGTGCCAAGCACGGGGCCGTAAGTGGCTATTTCATTAAAGGTGATGACAAGATAGGCAAACCAGGGCGTGATGGTCAGCATGAAGGCTATAATAAGTTGCAAGATTTGACGGCGGTTGGGGCGGGTGAGCCAGGCCATGATGATGAGTTCTAACGGCAATAAAGCGGTGAGATATTTGGTCATTAAGGCCAAGCCCGCGAGGAATCCTGTTAGCCAGGTGAGTTGATTGCGGCCAGTGGCTACGCGAATAATTTGCAGGAAGAATAGGGAGGAGAGGAGCAGAGTTAAACTATCGTAATTAAATAACATACCCGTAAATAAAAAACGGGGATTGAAGGCGAGACAGGCGGTGGTGATGGTGGCTAGGTTTTGAGACCTATGAAAACCCCTCACCCCAGCCCTCTCCCAGGGGGAGAGGGAGCTAAAATCTCCCCCCGAATCGGAGGGAGATAAATGAGCAAACACCTCCCGCGCCATGAGATAGGTGACGATAAGGGTGAGGAAACTGAAAGTAATCGAAAGAAATCGCCCAATATGCCAGACCAGAATCTCTTGTCGCCAGGGGAATAATTCATCTTCGGTGTGCAAAATGGCCTCTGAGCCAGTGGCGGGAATGAGTTGGCGACGCACATGGTCTGCGCGATATTTAATGGTGGGCGGCCCGTCGGTCTCTATCCAGGCGGTGACGGCGGCGGCGCAGAGATGATACAACGGCGGCCAATCGGATTTATAGCCCGCGACTTCGCGCTCGGCGGCGGTGAGGGGCAGGCGGCCATGCTCGGCGATGAATTGGGCATACCAATAATGCGCCCATTCATCGGCCCCGCGCCCAATGGGAACGATGATGCTGTAACTAATAGTTAGAATTAAATAGAGGATTAGCACAAGAGCCAATCCTCTAGGGGAAAATTTAGTCATTAGTTGAAAGGGTAGGAGGTAGACGGTAAAAAGCTAACAATAGACTACCATCTACCTTCTCCTTCTTGTACCGTTAATTTGCTCGGTATTTTCAGCCTGTAAGGTGAATTTTTTCGAGGTAGTCTTAAATTTGCGTTTCAATTCGGCAATAGAGACCATGCGATTTTGATACAACCTGTCGCCATCACCGCTGGCCTCATTCCCATCAAGTGAATTATAAATTTAGAGCGTAACTATGTCAATTTATTTTAGGTAAAAGTTAAAATATCGGCTATAATGAGCCATTTGTAGCGTTTGGGCAGTCGGCAGGTAGAAACATTGCCGCCATGCTCGGCACAACGGGCGATGTGGCCGAATTTGATGACCCCACTTTGGGCAATGAGGGCGTATCTAGCGGTGATGAACTGGTTTGGGCCAAACGATTTTGCCCAAATGGACGCACAAGCAAGGGCGCAAGGGTGTGGCACGAGTAACCAAGCCCATAACGCGGCGGATTCATTTGAACTTGAATAATTACCTCAGTTCCAAATGTGGGTTGAAGATTTTCAATTCTTACCAAATTAAAACTAAATTGTAATATAAGGATTGCTACACACCATGAATATAAAACAACTTACGCCCAAATTGTCGTTGAATAAAGCTTTTTTGCGCTTGAAACCCACGCGCAATCAGATTGACCCGTTCAAAAAATATTTAACTTGGTTGCTTGACCAGGTGAATGAGGCGGAGTCAGAGGAGTTTCATAAGAATTTGGTGGCGGATTTTCTTAAGAATACATATTATGCGCCCAACCATTTTATCAACACCAAAGGGCGGAATGATTTAGTGATTCATGGGGGTAAGGAGGCCAAAAGTGCGGTTGAGGTGATTATGGAGGTGAAGCGGCCTAATAATAGAGCCGAAATGCTAAGAATGGATAATATTAATGTGAAGGCCATGCATGAATTGCTGTTGTATTATTTGCGGGAACGGCTGACGGGGAAAAATTTGGCGGTGAAATATCTCATTGTGACGAATGTTTATGAATGGTTTATTTTTGATGCGGCCATGTTTGAGCAAGCCTTTGCTCAGGATAAAGGGTTAGTTAAGCAGTTTATGGATTTTGAGGCGGGGCGATTGTCAGGCACAAATACGGAGTTCTTTTATCGGGAGATTGCTCACCCTGCGTTGGCGAACCTGACGATGGAGGTGGCGTTTACCTATCTGGATTTACGGCAGTATGAACAACCGTTACGGAGTGAAGATAAAGCTGATGATAAGGCGTTGATAGCCTTGTTTAAGCTATTTTCACCTGAACATTTATTAAAATTGCCCTTTGCTAATGATAGCAATACGTTAGACAAAGAGTTTTATAACGAATTATTGCATATCATTGGCCTGACTGAGGTTAAAGTCGGCCAGAAAATGTTAATTGAACGAAAGGCGGTGGCTGAACGGGAAATAGGGTCATTGTTGGAAAATGTCATCAATCAGTTAGATAGCTTGCGAAAAATTGCGCGATTGGCTGACCCTGAGCAATGGGGCGAGAGCTATGAGGAACAACTATTTCAGGTGGGGTTGGAGTTGGTGTTGACGTGGGTGAATCGGATTTTATTTCTTAAGCTGTTGGAGGGGCAATTGCAGAGTTATCAGCAGGGGAATAAAAATTATCTCTTTCTTGACCTTACTCTTTTGCCCAATTTTAGCCGCGTGAATGATTTCTTTTTTCAGGTGTTGGCGCGCCAATTGCCTGAGCGTAATCAAAAGATACATGCGCTGTTTGCCAAAGTGCCTTATCTTAATAGTTCACTCTTTGAGCCAACGGAATTGGAACATGTGACCTTAATGATTCATAGTTTGACCAGTGACTTTACGTTACCCCTTTTGGCAACAACGGTATTAAAAAACGGGCTGGGGAAACGTAAAACGGGCAACCTTAATACGTTGGCCTATTTGTTTGAGTTTCTTAATGCTTACGATTTTGGCAGTGAAGGGGCGGAGGAGATTCAGGAAGGGAATAAGCCCTTGATTAACGCGGCGGTGTTGGGGCTGATTTTTGAGAAAATTAACGGTTATAAAGATGGTTCATTTTTTACGCCAGGCTTTATTACGATGTATATGTGTCGGGAGACGATTCAACGGGCGGTGATGCAAAAATTTAATGAACGGAAAGGATGGCAGTGTCAAACCCTAGATGAGTTGCATGATAAAATTGCCGACCGTCGTGAGGCGAATGAAATTATCAATAGTGTCAGAATTTGTGACCCTGCGGTGGGGTCAGGCCATTTTTTAGTGTCGGCCCTGAATGAGTTGATTGCGTTAAAGAGTAATTTGAAGTTATTACAAGACCCTCATGGCCGCCTTTTGCGTGACTATGAACTGGAAGTGGTGAATGATGAATTGGTGATTTTTGATGCCAATGGTGATATATTTAAGTATAACCCTAAAAATAAAGAAAGTCTACGGGTTCAGGAAACGATATTTCGAGAGAAACAGGCCATTATTGATAATTGTTTATTTGGCGTGGATATTAACTCTAACTCGGTGAATATTTGCCGTTTGCGGTTGTGGATTGAATTGTTAAAACATGCCTATTATAAGGCTGATGGTCAGTTGGAAACCTTGCCCAATATTGACATCAATATTAAGGTGGGTAATTCATTGGTGAGCCGTTTTGCCTTAGACGCGGATTTGCAGCAGGTGGTGCATGAGGGTCAGTGGAGTGTGGCGAAATATAAAGAAACGGTGCAGCGTTATCAGATTTCGACTGATTATGAGGAAAAGCACGCGTTGGCACGGTTCATGGCAAATATCAAGCAGGAGTTTCGAGGTGAATTAGACCCGAAATTGAAACAGTTGAAAAAACTTAAGGCTGATTTAGCTACCTTGCAGGAGCAAAAGTTGTTTACCTTTGCCGCGTCCTTGAAGGAGGAGCGAGTTCGTGACCAACAGCTAGAGGCATTGAAGGCGGAAATTAAGCAGTTGAATGATGAGGTAGCGGTGGCGCAGCAAGACCCTGTTTATCGCCAGGCCTTTGAATGGCGGTTTGAATTTCCCGAAGTGTTGAATGATGAGGGGGATTTTGTGGGCTTTGATGTAATAATAGGCAATCCGCCGTATGCCAGTATGGAGGATATGATACCCATTCAGCGAAAATATTATTACGGTAAAGATGAGCCTGATAAGTTACATGGTCGTTATATTACAGCGGTGCATAAGGCCAATCTTTATGCTATATTTTTTGAACAGGCTATTTCTTTGGCCTCAAATCATGGGCTTGTAAGTTTAATTACGCCATATTCATGGTTATCTAATTCTAGTTTTCTCAATCTTAGGAAAATATTAGTTTTGGAAACAACCATTAAAGCCATGTTATTTTTTCCTGTCGGTGTATTTCATGATGCGGGGATTGCGACAGGTATAACAATGTTGCATAAAATTTCTTCAGGTGATGATTCAATGGTATCAGTTTGTGACTTTAGATTGTCTTCTGTAGACGACCTGGCTAAATTAATAAAGAGTAAGTTCAATGAGCGAATGATACCACTGGAGGTATTTAAGAAAACGACTAATTACATTTTTAATATCGGTTGGCATGAAAAGGAGACATCTATTTTTGATAAAATGGATGCCGCTTCGGTCACTTTAGCTGATTTGGTGCAAATAGAAAGAGGTTGTGATACGGCTAATAATCAGAAATATACTGGCTCTCAGAAATTAGAGGATAGAAATTCAAAACGGTTACTTTCAGGTCAGGATTTTGAACAGTTTTCATGCCATTGGAACGGCTTATATTTGTATTACGAACCAGAAAAAATGAAGGCTGATAAATCAACCGCTAGACCTGGTGAGGCTAGCCGCTTTGAATGTGAAGAAAAATTAATTGTATATCGTTTCTTGAATGATAAAAAAGGCTTTATTTGTGCTTACGATAATGAACAATTTTATTGTTTAGGTTCTTGTTATGTGTTATCTCCTAAGCAGGATATTATTACAAATATTCGTGTTTTGGCAGGGATATTAAATTCTAAATTAGTTGCTTTTTATAACAGTAAATTATTTAGTGGGGTAAAAGTAACCAGAACTGAAATGTTAAGACTACCGATACCTACTTATAATGTATCTGAATCGACTCTTGAGAATTTAGTCAATACTATCCTCGCCGCCAAAAAACCAGACCCCGCCGCCGATACCACCGCGCTAGAATATGAAATTGACCAGTTGGTTTATGCGCTGTATGGCTTGACGGAGGCGGAGATTGCGTTGGTTGAGGCGGCCATGTTATAACGTAGTGGAGTCCAAATCTTTAGATTTGACTCTAACAAATCTAAAGATTTGGACTCCGTAATTTATTCAAAGGTGGTTTATCGGCGCGTCGATAAACCACCTTTTTTGTTTTAGCCCTTGTATACTGCGCGAGGGTATAAACTGGAGTGTCAAAATTTTATTTTGACAGGGCGAAAGTAAAACTTTCGCCCTCCTGAAAAGCCACCTGTAAATTTTCAGGTGATAAGGCCAGCCATTATAAGGTTCAAAACCTTATAATGGCTTAAACCAATAATTGGTTAAATGGTTCATTTAACCGTATAATCAAAAGAATTACCATGAGGGAGAAAGTTAGTAATGATAACAAAATTAAAAGTAATGTTGGTCATGGCATGGTTCATCTTGTTAGCTTCTAACTCGTTGGCCTTAGCCCAAGAGCCGAGAGAGGTGTTTGAACATCTGTCGGTGGCAAATGGGTTGCCTCATACCTCTGTCTATAATATTTTGCAAGATTCACAGGGCTTTATGTGGTTTGCCACTGAAGATGGCTTAGCCAAATATGATGGTTATAAGTTTACGGTTTATAAACATGACGCGACTAAGCCGAACAGTTTAAGTTCGAGTGCCGTTTATGCCCTCTATCAAGATAGCCATGATAATTTGTGGCTGACTACGCCGAGCGCGGGGATTAATAAATTTGACCCCAAGACCGAGACGGTTACGCATTATCGGCATGCTGAGGCTGACCCGCATAGTTTGAGCAGTGACCTTTTTTTTAGTTCTTGTAATGTTTATGAGGGGCCGCAAGGGGATTTATGGTTTGGCACGTTAGCTGGGCTGAATCGCTTAGACCCTAAGACGGGGCAATTTACGAGTTATCATCATGACGCGGCTGACCCGACCACCTTAAGCAGTGATAAAATTTACGCCCTTTCCCCTGACCCATCAGGCCCATGGCTGTGGATTGGGACGGCGGAGGGGTTGAATAAATTTGACCCGCGCACGGGTAAAGTGGTGCGCTATCAAGTTAATCTTAATAGCTTAAGTAATAATACGGTGCTGAGAATTTATATCCATGAGCAGGTGATGTGGTTGGGGACATATCAGGGCTTAACTCGCTTTGATTTGCAGACGGAAAGCTTTCGGGGCTATTCTCACGAGGATAGTGAACCAGCTAGTTTGAGCCATAACATTGTGCGGTCAATTTATCCTGCGGCCCAGGGCAAGTTGTGGGTGGGAACGCATGGGGGCGGGCTGAATCTGTTTGACCCAACCACCGAGCGTTTTAGTCATTATCAAGCCGATAACAATAATCCTACGGCGATGAGCGATAATATCATTTTTAGTATGTATCAGGCAAAAGATGGTACGTTGTGGTTGGGAACGGCTTTGGGCGGAGTCAATAAAATAGACCCGCAACGCAAGAATTTTCGCCTCTATCAACCGCAATCTAATAATCCGCAGAGCCTTTCTACCCTGGATGTTTTTGGCCTGTATGTTGACCGTGAGGGCATGGTGTGGGTGGGGACGGCGGGCGGCGGGCTGAATCAGTTTGACCCGCAAACGGAACAATTTAGTCGTTATCAGCACGATGATAAGCAGCCCCAAAGTTTGAGCCATAATTTCGTTCATTCCATTTTGGAGGATAGTCAGGGGGCGTTGTGGGTGGGGACATGGGGCGGTGGGTTGAATAAATTTGACCGTCAGACGGGGCAGTTTACGGTTTATAAAAATGACCCGAATGAGCCGAACAGCCTCAGCGAGAATACGGTGCGCGCCGTTGCGGAAGATAACGAGGGAAATTTGTGGGTGGGGACGACCAGCAGTGGGCTGAATAAATTTGACCGTCAGACAGGCCATTTTAGCCATTACCGTTATCAGCCTGATGAGCCTGCGGGGTTGATAAGCGATAATATTTGGAATATTTTCAAAGATAGTCAGGGCTATTTATGGATTAGTACGGGGCAGGGCTTGGAGGAGTTTGACCCTAAAACGGAGACGTTTACCCATTATCGCCATGAGGATAATAACCCCTCTAGTTTGACGGCGAATACGGTTTATAACATTTATGAGGATCGCGCGAGGATTTTGTGGCTGGCGACGGCGCAAGGGTTGAATCGCTTTGACCGCGTGACGCAACAATTTAGCCATTATTTGGCTGAAGATGGCCTGCCTGATAATCGGGTGCAAAATGTGCTGGCGGATAATCAAGGTTATTTATGGTTAGGGACGGTGAAGGGGTTGGCGCGGTTTGACCCTAAAACGGAAAAGTTTAAGGTTTATGACACTTCTGATGGGCTACAGGGTGATTTTTTTCGGGAATGGGCTTATACCAAGTCGCCTAACGGGGAGCTTTATTTTGGTGGCACCAATGGGTTGAATCGCTTTAACCCCGCCGAGATTACGGATAATCCCAATTTGCTCCCTGTGGTATTGACCGATTTGCTGTTGTTTAATCAGCCTGTGGCGATTGGGCCAAACTCGATTTTAAAGCAGCGGCTAAGTTCGGCGGAGGCGATCACGTTTTCCCCTGACCAAACGGTTTTTAGCTTGGAGTTTGCGGCCTTGAATTACACCTCCGCCTCTAAAAATCGCTATACCTATAAACTGGAAGGCTTTGATAAGGATTGGCTGCCGACCACCGCGCAACGGCGTTTGGCGACTTATACCAATTTAGACCCTGGCGATTATGTTTTTCGAGTGCGCGCCACGAATAACGATGGGCTGTGGAGTGATAAGCAAGTGGCCTTACAGGTGACGGTGTTGCCGCCCTGGTGGAAAACCTGGTGGTTTCGGTTGGGGAGTGGGATAGTAATTTTCGGCCTTATCATCGGTGGAACGGCTTGG
>JAIFLK010000385.1 GCA_020049115.1 Chloroflexota bacterium
GATGCAGCCCTTTAATGGGAATGGTCACTTGCTCAAAGCTGACCATGTGGGCTTCAACTCTCCGCCCATATTGTTGCAAGCCCACGCTACTGATAGCGTAACCTGCCGTTACTTTGAGCGAACCTGTTAAAAATTGTCGTCGGGTCATCGCCATGAGGCTACCTCGCTTGATTGATGAGGTATATTTATAGCGATTTGTAACGGGAAGCCATGCGGGGTTGAAGTGGGGAGGCTTTTGGGCAATTCTACCATCGGCTGCGGTAGGTCGAGTAAATCGGCCAAAATGAGCAGGGAATTGGCGCAAGCGTTAGGCAAATATTTCATGGCTTGTTGCATTTTACCCCATAATTGCTCGGCACTCATTTCGCCATAGTTGCCATTAGCGTTAACTAATTCTAAAAATTTCTCTAGCGTGGGGCGATTGACTTGCGGAATATTTCTAATAGCGAAATTAATGGTTTCTTCAATGTATAATTTTTTGATAGCGTTCATGGTGACATCCTCCGTTGTTTTTTGTTTGATAAAGCCAGTATATCACCAAACGCTAGCCATTGCTTGAGTCTTCCTTGAGCAGTGATTGAGTTCAGTTTGTGTACATCAGTACACTTGAAGTGTAAGCCATTATAAGGTTTTGAACCTTATAATGGCTAAAGCCATGTAAACAAAAATAGCAGAGCCATAATGACTCTGCTATTTTTGACTTAATGTTAAGAACTAATTAACGGTTAAAGGTTTACGCCGTAAGTCTTCGCCATGGCTGACAAACCGCCCGCGAAGCCTTGCCCAACGGCCTTAAATTTCCATTCAGCCCCATTACGATAGACTTCGCCAAAAACGACGGCGGTCTCCAAGCTAAAATCCTCGCCGAGGTCAAAACGAGCCAATTCTTCGTTGCTATCACGGTTAAGCACCCGAATAAAGGCATTTTCGACCATGCCAAAATTTTGTTTGCGAGTCTCCCCGTCATAAATGGTGACGGTAAAGCTAACCCGCTTTACATTCTCCGCCACTTTATCTAAATCAATATTAACGGTTTCATCATCGCCTGTGCCAGCCCCAGTGAGGTTGTCACCGAGATGTTCGATGGCCCCATCAGGCGATTTTTTGTTATTGAAGAAAATAAAATGTGCGTCAGATGGCACTTTGCCACTGTCGGCTAACAAGAATGCACTCGCATCCAGGTCAAACGCCGCGCCGTCAGTCGCGCGCGCATCCCACCCCAAACCTACCGCAATTTTGGTTAAGCCAGGGACGGCTTTGCTTAAAGATACATTTCCACCTTTTGTTAATGAAACACCCATAATCGTTATCTCCTAAAGTTAAGTTAAGTTAGATTAAACTAGTTACAAACTGGAGTGCAAACCTTAGGACTTACGCCAAAAGGCAAAATCCCCCCCTCAGTCCCCCCCAAAGGGAGGGAAGTTTTACTCCCTCGCCCTGCGGGAGCAGGGTCGGGGTGAGGGTTCTGCGTAAGTCCTAACCTTTAGGTTTGCTTAGAGTTTATGGCGCAAACCTAAAGGTTTGCACTCCAAAACACAAATTTTAACTATACATTTTTTTCAATTCGACGAGGCCACCCTTAAAACCCTGCCCCACCGCCCGAAACTTCCACTCATCATTGTAACGATATAACTCACCAAAAATCAGCGAGGTTTCCAAGCCAAACTCTTCCGCCAAATCATACCGCGTCAATTCTTGCCCCGACACAGTTTTACTGGCAGGGGTTGAACCGCCAAATAACTTCCCAAAAACGCCTTGCGGTTTACTCTCAGCGGGTGGACTACTCGCGGCAACATCCATATTAACCACCCGAATGAAGGCATTTTGTATCATGCCAAAATTTTGGTGGCGCGCCTCGGCTTGATAAATATTGACCGTAAAGAGAATTTTCTGCACTGTAGCGGGAATCTTATCCAAAGTGACGTTAATCACCTCATCATCCCCTTCCCCTTCCCCCGTCAAATTATCGCCTTGATGTACAATGGAGCCATCGGGTGATTTTAAGTTGCCGAAATAAATCAAATGTTGCGAAGTTAGTAACTTCCCTTTATCCGTCAACATGAACGCACTGGCATCCAAATCAAAGGCTGCGCCACTACTTTGCCGCACATCCCAACCAAGACCAATAGCAATGGTTTTCAAACCAGGGGATGTTTTCGTTAAAGAAACATTGCCCCCTTTTTTCAAAGAAACACTTACTGTCATTATAACCTGCCTTTTCACGAGTGAAACGGTTTTAGCTAAGTTCAGCCTTTATAACGTTATAAAGGCTAAAAACCACTCATTAAGCCACATTAATCCCATAGTTCCGAGCCATTGCCCCTAAGCCACCTTCAAAACCCTGCCCCACCGCCCGAAACTTCCACTCGGTATTATAGCGATAGAGTTCGCCAAAAATCATGGCCGTCTCCAAACTAAACTCCTCCGCCAAATCATACCGCGTCAATTCCTGGCCACCATCCAAATTAACCACCCGAATACAGCCATTTTGTACCATGCCAAAATTTTGTCGCCTGGCCTCAGCATCATAAATGGTCACAGTGAAAACAACCTTAGAAACATTGGCTGGCACTTTATCTAACGAGATATTAACCACCTCGTCATCCCCTTCCCCTGCGCCCGTCAGGTTATCCCCTTGATGTTCCACTGAACCATCGGGCGATTTAAGGTTATTATAAAAAATAAAATGTTGGTCTGATAATGCCTTACCATCATCACCCAGCAAAAAAGCACTCGCATCCAGGTCAAAATCAAAACCACTGGTACTGCGGGCATCCCACCCTAGACCTACGGCAATTTTTTTAAGATTAGGAGCTTGTTTACTTAAAGAAACATTACCCCCTTTTTGTAATGCTACTGCCATGAGTTATCTCCTTCAACATAAGATTACTACTGTAATCTTATGTTTACAAGTAAATACAAGCGAAAACAGTTGTCATCAATTTAGTTTATTACTTTGAGGCAGGAATAAATTGCTTAATCCAGCCGCCAAAGCCAGAGGGATTACGAGTTTGGATTAACACTCGGCCAGGGCCAAAAAAGCGACACACTAACCCTTCACCCGATGTCCATGAAGAAATCCAGCCTTTAGAAGCTTTCTCAATTTTATACTGCATCGTCTCAGGCCAAGCCACCAAGTGAGAGTTATCAATAATTACTTCCCCGCCTGCTGGCACATCAATCGGATGAATCGCGCCATATGAACTCACAAAAAGTGTTCCCCGACCAGACACGCGGATAATAAAAAATCCCTCGCCAGAGAACAACCCTTTAGTTAAGTTTTGTAACTTAGTGGACACTTCTAACGAGTCAGACCCCGCAAAAAAACCATCTTTCTGCAAAACGTAATTTTGTGAACCATCTAACTCAATGGCCTTAATATCCCCTGGAATGGCATGGGCTAACAACGCCTCCCCCGCACCACGATTAGCCACGATTTGTTGGAAGAAAAAACTCTCCCCCGTAAACATGCGGCCAATCCCACCGAAAATACCCCCTTCCATCTTCCCTTCCACATCCATCGTGGCCGACATCGCCACCATGGCATCCGATTCTGCTTTAATCCGTCCACCTTGTGGCAAGCGAACCTTTAACATGGTAAACGCCCCAGGGTATAACAACTCATAATCTAACGCACCTTTAGCTGCATCCATAATGGTTATCCTTTGATATGTGTTATTTACGATACGTAAGTTGACCTGCGTTGGTCGCGTTATGAATAAACCAACCTATCAGAATTATACGAAGTTTAGTGAAAAAAACCAAAAGTCGATCTAAACAACATGGTTAGCCAAACCAGCCAGATTAACAAAAAAGTAACTTTATAGGTGTACTAAACACACACATTTTGTATACAGTTGTACACCCTAGTTATCTGTACACACAGGTACACAAAATGTACACCTCAAAGCCGATTTAAACCCTGGCAGGGTTTAGAAAATTAGCTCATGACATGAGCTAGCGAGTTCGCTAGCCATAGTAATCTGAGCTTGAGCTAGCGACACAACAGTTACTCAAATTACTCAAAAATAGGGTTGATTCGAGAAAACATTCCAAGTCCGTGAAGAGGTCGGGTATAATTGCCCTCTAAACGCACCAGGATGCCCCAATTTGGGCTGTTTTGGCAAAAAATGACGTATTACTCATCAAGTTGACATTGGGGGCTTTATGGGCTAGTATAACGTCTCAGACAAAAACTGGGTTGTGGTAAACTGACCCACGCAACCTAGACCGTAACCCTTAGCCATTTTTGGTCGCTTAATCTTGCAAAAGATAACGGCCCTACTCGGTTGAGTAGAGCCGTTTTTAATTATTTGCGCTAATAGCTAAATCACCCATTTAGTTCGTTTTAGCTACCAACGCCATCCAAACAAAGGAGTTAAGATGCTAAACTTACCCCTATTTTACTCAAATCAAGCCGACTCGCCAAATAATTCCCTAGCTCATGAGCTAAAAACGCTATGGCAAGACACGCTAGACGACCTCTCGCGTGTCATGACGCGTGCCACATTCACTAGCTTGCTCAACGGGAGTAAACCCATATCGCTAGCGGATGATACCCTCACGGTGTGGGTATCGTCAACGCAATCGGCTGATTGGCTGAACTATCGCTTGAAAAATACGGTCTCACGTAGCTTAAGCAGCATGGCAGGAACTCCCATGCGAGTAGAGTTCACCGCCACCAGAGATTTTTCGCACCAAAGAACTGTAACCGTCCCTAGCGCACCCAGGATAGCAACTAGAGCAATCCCAAGCGATGCGCTATCGCATGAGATTGGCGCACCTCATGCATGCGATAGCGCAGAGGTGAACTCACGCTATTTCAGCGCACACTGGCGACCACTCCTAGGCCCGCTATTGTCAGAACTAGTACGAGAGCTGCGTTATCTAGCTCATGCGCTAGAGCCTGATTCGGCTGAATATGCGCTAGTGCAAGTGAGCCAGGGTGAACTAGCGCAAAGGCTTGGCGTTAGCCGTAGCACTATCGCGCGGGCTATATCACGCTCACCCGATAATACCTTCCCGAATAAGTATTTACACCATTTCTTGCCTGAAGTAACGTTTGTTCAGGTTAGGGACGAAAAGGGCAACCTCCGTAATGAAAGTACACAATTCACGGTGCGCTTGAGCGAACCGCTTGTACCAGAGCGTTAGTCACAAGCCTGGGTCTAGCCACCGAAGTGTCAAATTGACACTTCGGTGGCTAGACCCAAAATTATCCTTATTCGCAGGTTTTCGTGGCGAAATCCTCATAATTTACTTAAAATTAAGATAATTTGCTTAAAAATGTAAGGTTTTGTATGCCAAAACCGAAGTGTCATTTTGCTACTTCGGTTTCTTGCCACGTAAACCGCTAAAACAGCTTTTTGGGGTTAAATTTATTTCTTATTATTTCAATTTGTCCTAAAGAACCGAAGTGTCATTTTGCTACTTCGGTTCTTCGTCACGGAAACAGCGTTTTTTGCTTGAATATTTCTTAGTATGTCATTTTGACCAGAACCGAAGTGTCAATTTGCTACTTCGGTTCTTCGTCACGGAGACGGCATTTTTTGGCTTTTTTAGTGGTTTTTGCTGTTTTAAAAACAAAAAGCTTTAAAAACAAAAGCTTTTGTTTTTAAAGCTTTTGCTTTTAAAGCTTTTAAAAGCTTTTAAACATGACCTGCACACGCGTCATGGCCTGTGAATATTGCAAGTGATATTTCTAGCAATCAGGTGAGATATTGCTTGCGATATTCGCGTGACCCCACGCTAGTTGTAATATTGCTCGCGCGCGCGTTTTCGCATGAACTAGCGTTGCTTGTCATAGCTCATGCAAGCATGCGGTTGGGGATATAGAAATTGCACACGCTAGCGTATTGCGCCACCGAATACGCGCAGCTCCCGCTCATGGATAAATATATTAGAGTTTATTACATGATTTTTGCTCACATGACTGTTATGTACGCGTGTACGCGCGCTATTCGAGTAAGATCTTGGGCTTAAGCATGGCGCAACGACCGCGCGCGGTCCCACAGAACCCGAGTTCGGGATAAGTAGGACGCGGATACACGCGGATTCGCGCGGAGTTTTTAAAAATTCGCGTCCTATTCGCTATTTGTGGCCTTAACTGAGGTTACAGAAAGTATACTTTTTGTGTACAAATTGTGTACTTAGGTGTACGTGTACTTGTTGTACACTTTTTGTGTACAGATGTTTACTTGAGGTACAACAGGGTATACTAAGGGTAAACCTTTAGGTGAGGTAACTTTTAATTGCGGCTTCAACGATGAACCAGGGAACACCCTGGGGCATGGTGTGCATGGTGATAGTTAGCTCTTGCCCTGTTCGCTCATAGCTCCCATCAAAGCCACGCACGGAGAACTGGCCGCGAGTTTCATCACCGCTATATTTAACTTGATGTTTTTGGGCTAACTTGGCGGCATCTGCCAACACTTTTTCGGCAGGTTCTCGTAATGTTACTTGAACTGTTTTATTAGGCATAAGGCTCTCCTTGCTATTATTCTCTACATTGTAAATGATTTGTGGCAAAACTGAGGAAGTTTGGTAAAATAAGTAGACCCATTGTTTAGCCCTTATAGGGTTTCAAATCCTATAAGGGCTAGGCTCAACTTAAGGTACTTATGAAACAGTTCCAGCGCGATATATCTACTATAGTTGCTCAAATTGGACGTTATCAAATTGAACGGGAATTAGGCCGAGGGGGCATGGCAATTGTCTATTTGGCGCATGACCCTAACATGAACCGCCATGTGGCCGTTAAAGTCTTGCCGCGTCAATTTACGGCGGATACAGAGTTTTTGCTGCGCTTTCAGCGTGAAGTGCAGGTGATTGCCGCGCTCGAACATCCATGTATTGTCCCTATCTATGATTCAGGGGAACAGGAAGGGCAACCCTTTATTGTAATGCGTTATTTATCAGGTGGCTCATTGTCGGAGAAACTCCGCGCCCAGCCCATGCCTTTGGCTGAGTTGACCCGTGTTATTGACCAAATCGCGGCGGCTTTAGATGAAGTGCATGCTCAGGGAATTATTCACCGTGATATTAAACCTAGTAATATTTTGTTTGATAGACGGGGCAATGCGTTTCTTTCGGATTTTGGCATTGCCAAGGTGTCTGAAGGGTCAGCCAGTTTGACGGGCATGGCGGTCATTGGTACGCCTGAATTTATGAGTCCTGAGCAAGCTATGGGCGACCAACTGATGGATGGGCGGAGTGATGTTTACTCATTAGGTGTGGTGCTATTTTATGGCTTGACCCATGAATTGCCCTTTCATTCGAACACGCCCATGGGGACGGCCTTAGCCCATATTACGCAACCTATCCCTAGTTTGATTGAGAGCCATTTTAATTTACCGAAAGGTTGCCAGGCCATTATCCAAAAAGCCTTAGCCAAAGACCCCACGCAACGGTTCAATAGTGCGGGTGAATTAGCCGTAGCATTAGCCACTATTATACCTCATAAATTACCTGTGGCTATTTCGTCGCCATTGCCATCCGTTGATAAAACGGTGTTGATGTTAAAGCGCGGGGCGAATGTGGCTCTGGAAACGATTGCCCCTAATTTAGACCAGGTGGCGATTGGTTTAGGCTGGGAAACGCAATCTGGCGTAATATTTGATTTGGATACCAGTGCCTTCATGGTGCAGGCTCAAGGTAAAGTTCCTTCGGATAACCACTTTATTTTTTATAACAATCTCGTCTCGCCTGACGGTACGGTGCGCCATTTGGGGGATAATCGGCAGGGTGGTGAGGTGGGCGATTGTGAAACTATCCAAATTGACCTCAATCGCGTGGCCGCCGACATCCAAAAGATTATTTTTACGGTGACCATTTATCAAGCCCAAGAACGACAGCAAAATTTTGGGCAAGTGAAATGGGCTTATATTCGTCTTATCAACCTGGCTAATCAGCAAGAGTTGACTCGTTATAATTTGACAGAAAATTTCGGAACGGAAACAGCCATGGTTTTTGGTGAATTATACCGTTATAAAGGAAAATGGAAATTTCGCGCCGTCGGCCAGGGCTTTGAGGGTGGTTTGCGCGCCCTCACCGACATGTTTGGCGTGCAAACAGATTAGGAGTTAGGAGTTAAAAACTCCCAATTCCTAACTCCTATACTCAGTATATCAAGATTTAGCCCCCTCACCCCTACCCTCTCCCAAAGGGCGAGGGAGTATTTTATCTCCCCTCTCACACTGGGAGAGGGGCGGGGGTGAGGGTGATTTAGTAGTTGCACCCAAATCTTGAGATACTGATACTCCATTTCGTTTGAGACTTACACTTTCATTGTAACAATCTGGAGTCCGCAAATGATTGCGGACTCCTATGCCAAAAGTGTAACTTTCATTTGATACGCAGTATAATTCCCACATCGGAGGAAATCATTACCGTTGAATTTTGGGTAGGTGAAGAATTTAATACATCGCATGAACGACGGGCAGTGCAGCAGTTCTTTACGGATATGACAAGGCGTTTTGCTCAGTCTGACGAGTTCTATTTTATATTAGCTAACTATTACATCAATGGTCGTCAGCTTGATTTGACCGTTTTGAAACAGGATGCCATTATTGTAATAGAACTTAAAGAGTGTGCTGACCCCATTCGCGCGACTGAGAATGGCCCGTGGCTAACGATTCCCGCGGGACAGACGATAGGTACAGGCAAAGAAAATCCATTTGGGCAGGCGAAAGCCTATCGTTTTAGTTGGGTGGATTTACTTAAACAAAAACATGGGCAATTTTTATCCCCAGCTAAAGCGCAGAGTCTGGATTTCTTTCAGGTGAGTGCGTTTGTCGCTTTCAGCCCAACTCTTCATTCGCAATCTCAAAATGAAATTCCCCGATTACCATGGTTTCGGTTGGTTGGTTTAGATAACTTAAGTGAAGAGGTGGCTTATCAAACCAGTCGCGGCCTCAATTTCACGAGAACAGAATTGCAGACCTTAGTCGCTAAAGTTTTAAACCTAACGCATCGCGAAACAATCGAAAAAACCGCGCCAATATTGCCACCAGAGCCGAAGGTAGAGCAAAAGAAACCTGTCACTCAAGTGGAGGAGTTGGCACGTCCTCATGTTAATTCCCCATTATCTCCCGATAAAGCGGTGCAATCTGAGGATAATGTAGACAAAAAGAAATTCAAGATTTATTCATTATCGCCAGATAAAGCCGTACAATCTGGGGATAATGGGGACAAAAAGAAATTCAAGATTTCCCCATTATCTCCCGATAAACCCGTGTTAATGTTACAACGTGGGGCGAATGTGGCTCTGGAAACGATTGCCCCTAATTTAGACCAGGTGGTGATTGGTTTAGGTTGGGAAACTGAGTCAGGCGTAAATTTTGATTTGGATACCAGTGCGTTCATGGTGCAAGCTCAGGGTAAAGTTCCCACTGATGATTACTTTATTTTTTATAACAATCTCGCCTCGCCTGACGGTACGGTGCGCCATTTGGGGGATAATTGGCAGGACGGCGATTGTGAAACCGTCCAAGTTGACCTCAATCACGTGGTGGCTGACATCCAAAAGATTATTTTTACGGTCACGATTGATGAGGCCACAGCACGACAGCAAAATTTTGGGCAAGTGAAACGGGCTTACATTCGCCTGATTAATTCGGCGAATCAGCAAGAACTGGCGCGTTATAATTTGACAGAAACCTTTGGGGCGGAGACGGCCATGATTTTTGGCGAACTGTATCGTTATAAAGAGAAATGGAAATTTCGGGCGGTGGGGCAGGGCTTTGAGGGTGGCTTGCACGCCCTCACCGACATGTTTGGGGTGGAAGTCAATTAGGAATTAGGAATTAGGTTTTTGCTTTTAATTCCTAATTCCTAATTCCTAATTTTGAGGGGTTTTTATGTCAGTTCAATTACAACGTGGGGGCAATATTTCTTTATTGAAAGCGGCCCCCGACTTAAAACAAGCGGCGATTGGATTGGGTTGGGATGCCATCAGCACGACGGGCGCGGCGATTGATTTAGATAGCAGTGCCTTCATGCTGGCGGATAATGGTAAAATTCCGTCAGATGATTACTTCATTTTCTTTAATCAATTGGTCTCGCCTGAAGGCGCGGTGCAACATCAAGGTGACAATACCAGTGGGGTGGGCGAGGGGGACGATGAGGCCATTCTGGTTCATTTGGCGCAGATTCCCGCCCATATCCAGAAAATTGTGTTCACGGTAACGATTTATGAAGCCGAGACACGCCAGCAAAATTTTGGCATGGTGAGCAATGCTTACATTCGAGTCATTAACCAAGCGAACCAAGCGGAATTGGCGCGCTATAATCTGACCGAGACCTTTACGAGCGAAACGGCCATGATATTTGGCGAATTGTATCGTTATAAAGAGGAATGGAAATTTCGCGCGGTGGGGCAGGGCTTTGCGGGTGGATTGCCCGCCATGGCGAATACCTTTGGGGTGAGTTCTGATGACGCGCCACCAGAACCAATCAATATGGCGGTGACGGAAACCCCAACTCAACTGGTTGCAGTTGAACCACCGACGTTAATTGTCACTCCGCCGCCCATGCCACCCTCGGCGCAGAAACGGATAATGTTGGAGAAGAAATTGGCGCAAGCCCCGCAGATTTTATCGTTGGTTAAGAAGGCGCAGATTTCACTAGATAAAGCCAAATTGACTGACCACCGCGCCAAGGTGGCGTTATGTTTGGATATTTCCCTTTCAATGCACTCTTTTTATCATTTGGGTAAAATTCAACGGTTGGCCGAGCGCGTGTTGGCGTTAGGGTGTCGTTTTGATGATGATGGGGCGATTGATATTTTCCTTTTTGGCCAGGCTGCTCATAACGCGGGCGAGATGAGTTTGGATAATTTTGGGGATTTTATCAAGCAAGTGCAACAGAAATATCCTCTGGAAGGGGCGACTTATTATGGCAAAGCCATGCATCTTATCCGCCAATTTTACTTCCCCGTAGCGGAGAAGCAACTTGCGCCTGAAAAAGCTAAAAGTTGGTTTAGCCGTATGTTTGCGGGAGATGATAGTAGCTCTGATTTGCCACGCACCCACCCCATTCAGGCGGCCATGCCCGTTTATGTCATGTTTGTGACGGATGGCGCGCCGAGTGATGCTGAAAAGGCCAAAGAACATTTACGTTATGCTTCCCATGAGCCGATTTTTTGGCAGTTCATGGCGATTGGTCAGGCGGACTTTAGCTTTTTAGAAAATTTAGATAGCTTAAGTGACCGCTATGTGGATAACGCGGATTTTTTCAGTGTGAATGATCCCGCGACTATGCCTGATGAAAAATTGTATGATTTATTAATGCAAGAGTACCCCAAATGGGTGACTTTAGCCAAACAAAAAAAATTACTGGAATAAATATAAACAGCAAGAATCCACGAAGCACGCGAAGAAATTATAAGAAAAACAAAACTTAGCTTTTCTTCACGTGCTTCGCGGATTCTAAATGGAGATTATCACATGAGTTACCAATTACAAAAAGGACAAAATATTTCATTAACCCGCTTGGCCGCGACCTTAGACCAGGTGGCGGTGGGTTTGGGGTGGGATGCTCATGGCGGCGCGGCTGAGTTTAACTTGGATAGCAGTGCCTTCATGGTGGATGAGCAGGGCAAAGTGTTGTCGGATGCTCACTTTATTTTCTTTAATCAACTGGTCTCGCCTGATGGGGCCGTGAAGCACCTGGGCAATAATACGACAGGTGCAGGTGAAGGTGATGACGAAGTTATTACGGTGAATTTGTCTCGGGTGGAGCCGCGCGTGGATAAAATTGTCTTTACCGCCACCATTTATGAGTCCGAGGCGCGCCACCAAAGTTTTGGTCAGGTTAATAATGCGTTCATTCGCATGGTGGATATAAATACGCGTCAGGAAGTATTACGTTATGACCTGACTGACCGTTTTACTACCGAAACGGCCATGGTCTTTGGCGAATTATATCGTTATAAAGGGGAGTGGAAATTTCGGGCCATTGGGCAAGGGTTTACGGGTGGTTTGCAGGCCATGGCCGATAAATATGGTGTTGATAGCGGCGATAGTGGCGGGGGCAATCAACCAACTTTAGTTGCCTCCTGGCGGGGGCAATCAACCAACTTTAGTTGCCTCCGCCACGCCTGTAGCCAACCAATCGGTGTTATCCTCGCAAGCGGCGCGCATGCCAGGCAAAACCTCACAGTTAATGACGGGCATTAGCGGCGTAACTTACGAGTTGCTTTATCCAGGGGCTTACACGTTACTTAAGGTTTATTTCCGCCCCAATGAGGAAATTAAGGCTGAATCGGATGCCATGGTTGCCATGTCGAGTACGATTGATTTGGAAAGTAAGATGGAAGGTGGCATTTTAGGCGGTTTGAGTCGTAAATTTTTAACGGGCGAGTCCTTTTTCTTACAAAAATTAGTGGCGCGGCGCGGGGAAGGCTGGGCTTTATTTGGGCAAACGGGGCTGGGTGATATTCAAGCGGTTGATTTAGATGGCTCGGCTAATTACATTGTGCAAAAAGATGGCTTTTTGGCTGGCACGGAAGGTGTGCAAATCTCGACCAAATTGCAAAACCTAGTGCAAGGGCTGGCTTCTGGTGAGGGCTTTTTTGTGCTAAAAATTACTGGGCGCGGCACTTTATTTCTGAGTTCATATGGCGCGATTCACACCATCAACATTCCCGCGGGGCAGGATTATATTGTGGACAATCATCATTTGGTGGCGTGGGCTGACACGACCCAATATAGTATTGAGCGCGCCTCCAATGGCTGGATTTCCACTTTTACCTCTGGCGAAATGTTAGTTTGCCGTTTCCGAGGCCCAGGTAAAGTGTTAATTCAAACCCGTAACCCCGCTAGTTTTGGCGAATGGCTCAAAAAATTCCTGCCCCCTCCTAGCGGCGAGCAGAATCAACAGCAAAGTAATGTCAGTTCCGTAATGGATATGGCAAGTAAGTTTATGTAATAAAAATGATGGCCTATAGGAGTGCAACAGCTGTAGCTGTTGCCAAATAATTCCACCTGTAAATAATGCGGTGATGGTTTGGTCAGACAAGAATGTCTGACCTACCTAACTAACCCAATGGTAGTGGATTGTTCATTTAATTTCTAGTACACTTGGGCGTAAATAAGTTTCAAGCCATTATAAGGTTTTGAACCTTATAATGGCTTGAAACTTATTTACGCCTAGCTGTACTATACTCAGTTTATACCCTCACCCCTGCCCTCTCCCAAAGGGAGAGGGTGTATCTTGTCTCCCCTCGCCCTGTGGGAGAGGGGCGGGGGTGAGGGGGATT
>JAIFLK010000387.1 GCA_020049115.1 Chloroflexota bacterium
TCCTGTTTTTTATGGTCATGGGCGACTAAGGCAATGCGTTTTTGTACGTTCATGGTAAAACTCCTTTTTGGGGTTTATTTGAATCAAAAGCGTAACTATATTACAATGATAACCTATTTATCAGGTAGCTACAAATTCATGACCTTCGCGACTAAAATTTTCATTAATTTGAGCAGGGGCAACTGGCGACTGATAACCTTAACGGGAGTTCGCTGGATGACTGCCGCGAGTTCGCGGCTAGATAGCTCTGGCGCGGGAGTGGCAGGCTGCACCCATAAATGAGCCGCCCCATTTGCGTTTTGCAAATGAAATAATTCTGCTCCCCATTGGTGGTATAAATCGGGGTGATGTTGCGTTAATAGGTCATGCAAATAGGCCAGTTGATGGGGATTGGTGGATTGATACATTGAACCCGCCCGCACCCGATAGCGCACTAACGGTTGGGGCAGGGATACACCGACGTAACCCGCCTCTAGTAAACTGAGCCAACTATCGTAATCTTCAAAGTTATAGGCAAAGCTGGCTTTATTTTGCCCCACCGCTAAATACGCGGCGCGCCTAACCACCGCTAACGGAGCTAACATATTATGTCCTAAAAAATAGGGCAACTCGGCGTTCCAGGTCGGCCAAATGCCCGTAACCTCACCGAAATGGCGCACCCATGAATAAACAAAACCGATATTTTGATATTGATTGAGCAAGGTAATCGCCCGACTAAAAAAATCCCGTTCCACCAAATCATCGGCATCTACAAAAGCCAAAAACTCCCCGCGCGCGGCCATCGCCCCAACATTACGCGCGGTTGCCAGCCCTTTATTTTGGGTGTGGATAATTTGTAATTCTGCGAAACCTAAACTTGCTAATTGATTGAGCCTGGTAATACTTTGGGCTTCATGGCTACCGTCATTTACTAGAATAATTTCACGCGGCTGATAGTCACTATTGATAATACTGATGACAGTTTCCGCCACGTAATCGGCTAAGTTATAAAATGGAATGATGACGGAGAGGAGGCGAGATTGCGAAGGGGCAAGGTTGTGAATGGGTGGCGTAGGATGTTTATTAACTGTTGGAAATGTTTGGCGGGGTTGCGCTGCATCAATGAGGGTTTGATAATGGGCTAGACGTTGCGGAATGATGACGCTAGGGGCGCACATGGTTTGGGCGCGCTGTTGGGCTTGGGCGCAAATTTGCTCGCGCTGTGGGGGCGATAAGGCCAAAATTTGCTGTAATTTGGCCTCGAAATCACCTGTAATGTCCCAATCAAAAAGAAAACCGTTATGGCATGGTTGGTCAATCATTTCGGCTTGGCCGCCACTGCGAGAGGCCAAAACCACCTGCCCCACCGCCAGGGCTTCCAAACAGGTATAAGGAAAATTTTCCCATAAACTTGGCACAATGGTTGCCCAAGCCTGTTGCATGGCCGCTAAAACCTCGGCATGGGGTTTTGCTCCCGCGAGAATGAGTCGCCCCGTTTCTAGCCATCGCCCATATTTAGCGCGAATAAAATCACCAACGGTCATGGCTTTGGGCTGAAATGGCGTATCATTGCCCATTAAGGTTAATTGAAAATTCGCCCCATCCGCCCACAAACCGTCACAGGCTTGCAATAATGGTAATATTCCTTTCCGTAACTCCAACCGTCCCACATAGAGCAGGCGATAACCATTAGGACTTTCGCAAAAATGGCATATTTGTGGTAGGAGTCCGCAATTATTTGCGGGCTGTCCGCAAAGGATTGCGGACTGCTGCGTAAGTTCTACATGATTATCAGGATTTAATTTGTTAATTCTTACATTTTTTTCATCATGGCTGTAGGGCAGGGGAATGACGGTGATGGGGCGGGGTTGTTCCATGATTTGGCGTAATGAATCGGCCAAAAATTGGCTGGGGGCGAGTAGGCCGTCGGCGGCCTGGAGGCAAAATTTCTCCATTTGCCCTAGCCAATAATAGGGGAAACGGTAGCGCGGCTCTTGATTGAGTTGGGCGGCGATAAAATAGGGGGTGTGAAGGTGGAGTAAAATGGGAATGTTGGTTAATGGGGTTGACTCGGTCAGCTTGCGTTGTAATAAATAGTATGGCAAGGCCAAATATTCTTGCGATTCAATAATGTCGGGCTGAGGCCAGGTTTGAAGTAAATGTAATATATGGTCAGCAAGTTGGTAACTAAACGAAATCTCATCGGCCATGATAGCCTCATATTTAGCCGATTTGGGCAGGGTTATCAGCCGCACCTGTGGGGCCATAAAAATATCTTTGACTTCGTTAGACTGAGCAATAATTAACACTTCATGACCTGACAAAGCCAATAGCCGCGCATAGTTATCAATGTAACGGGCGATGCCGCCCGTGACTTCATGGGGCAGTTCGGAGGTGAGTAGCCAAATTTTCATGTGTAGAGTTAGGGATGGTCATATTTGCCGATAAAAATAAACGTATTAAACTTGTGTGGTCTTAAAGTAACATAGGGCTAAAAGTATGTCAAACTAGCAATCAGCATGTCAGTCGGTCAGCGTGTCAGTTTTTGGGCTAATTAGCTGAAAGACTGACACGCTGACACACTGACTGACTGATAAAATTCAAGGAGAATAAATTATGTTTCAAGTTCAATCAAAGTACGTTTTATTAGGTTTAATGGTGTTGATATTAACGGTAACATCAGCACAAGCACAAGGCCAAACCATTCGCGTCTCCTCTAATGGCAATGATAGCAATGGTTGTGGTGAGGCAGCCGCGCCATGCCAAAGTTTGCAGATGGCGGTGGAGCAAATTCCGTTGGGCGGGACGGGAACGATTTTAATCGCGGCGGGAACATATCGTTACGCCGATACGGGCGTGGAAAAGACGGGGCGGGAAGTGATGCGGGTGGTGGCGCGCACCCTGACCGTTAAGGGAGGTTACGCCAATGGTGATTGGGATACGGCTAACCCTAGCACCAATGTAACGATTATTGACGGTCAGGCCAGTCGGCGGGCGATGACGGTGGAGTCGGCGAATGGCGTTAGGGCTACCTTGATGTTAGAAGGCGTAATATTGACCAATGGTAAAGCCCCCACTGAAACAGGAACAGGTTTTAGTTTTGGCGGGGCATTTTTAGCATATGATAGTACGGTGACTTTAAGTAAAGTTACGGTTACGAATAGCACGGCTAAAGGTGAAGACCGCACGGCCGCCGTGCCTGGGGCAGGCGGTGGCGGGGGATTAGCCTTTTTACAGGGGACTATAGCAACATTACGCCAAGTAATATTAACAGATAACATGGCTCAGGGTGGGTTAGGAACGGCGGGCGCGTATCGGGGTGGCTTGGGGGTCGGCGGGGCGGTTTATGTGCTGGAGAGTACCGTTTCGATTGATGGACTGACCGCGTCACAAAATAAAGCAGTGGCGGGAGATGCGACTGCGGCTTTGGGGCTGGATGAAGGGCAACAACGCGCCGATGGGTTGGGCGGGGCGTTATGCTTTATTAGAAGTACCGTTACAGCTATTAATAATGTCACACTCAGTAACAATACGGCGCAAGGCGGTAAAACGGCTAATTTAGGCGGTTTAGGGTTGGGTGGTGGCCTCTTTTTGGAGTTGACTAAAGGCACGGCGACCATGAAAAATATTACCCTAAGTAACAATTTGGCTGTCGGTGGTGATGGTATAACGGGTGGGGCGGGTTTAGGGGGTGGCCTATTTTCTACCGATTCGATAGTGGTCATGGATACAGCAACATTTGATAATAATCAAGTGAAAGGCGCGACGGGAACAACGCAGGGCGGTGATGCAGGCGGTGGTGGCATGTATTTCACGCTGGTTGATGCGACCTTTAACAGTAGCTTGAATGGTACAAATATTACGGGGACTAACAATAAAGTCATCGGTGGCAGTGGGGCAACGCATGGGCGTGCCTTTGGCGGGGCAATTCAATTGAATAGCGATATTACGAAAGGTACAACCGCTACAATTAGTAACGCGACCTTAAGCCAAAATAAAATTGAAAACGGTGATTTTAGCAGTGGCGGGGGCATGTATGTTTCTGCGAATACCACGCTTCATTTGAATAATAGCACTATTGCCAATAATATCGTTCAGGGCGGGGTTTCACCGAATGGTTCAGGGCAAGGGGGCGGGCTGATAGTGGCTAATTCAACGGCGACAATTAAGCAAAGTAGCATTTATAATAACCAAGCTCTCGGCGGGACAGGCAGTGTGGCGGGAGGTGGTTTGGGACGTGGCGGTGGACTATTTATTGATAATAGTAACGTTACTGTTGATGGTTTGGTGGTGCTAAATAACGTGGCTCAAGGCGGGTCGGTGGCGGGTAAGGGGAGTGATACCACTGGCGGCGGGATTCAAGTTGAAGGGAATCAGCCATTTAAGGCGACTAATTTGATAGTGGGTAGTAATAGTGCGAAAGCAACGAAGAGTGGGAATTTTGCTTTTGGCGGCGGGATTTTTATTCAGCAGCCAACCCAAGTTAATCTGACTCATGCCACTATTGCCAATAATAGCGTTAGCGGCGCGACCAATAATCAAGGCGTGGGCATTTTTACGGTTAAAGGCAGTAGCCTCACGGCGAAATATAGCATTATTGCGAACCATACAGGCGGTGATGCGGCGGTGCGAACTGTTGGCACGGCCAATTTCGATTTTACGTTATGGGACAGTAATAGTAAAGATTGGTTCGATGAAAATGGCTCGCAAAATTTGCAAGGCACGCATGCCGTCAGTGGCTCACCTGATTTTGTGGACGTGAGTAGTACACCCGCTAATTTTCACCTTCAAGCGACTTCTGCGGCGCGTAATCAAGCGACAGGTAGTAATACCGCGACAGACATTGATGGCGAGGCACGCCCGAACCCCATTGACGGGGGGCCTGATTTGGGCGCAGATGAGTATTACTCTAACTTTAAGCTGACCGTAACGGTGATTGATGCGACGAGCCTCAAACTCACCTGGCAAGCGGCAAGCGGCGCGGCCAATTATAAAATCGAGTACACGCCTGCGGGTACAGAACCCTCACCCATTACGGTATCTGGCGGGGCGGCGGCGCGCGCGTATACCCTGGCGGGGCTGACGACGGGGCAAGCCTATAATATTACGGTGGTGGGCTATGATGCCAATGGAACGGAATTGGAGCGCACGAATAGTGTGCAGATAACCCCCGTTGAATTGGTTAAGATTTATTTACCTGTGGTGGTTCAGTTTTAAGGGGCTAAATTGGAATTGATATAAAGTAAAACAAACAGGCATGGCTCATTGAGCGATGCCTGTTTTAGTTTACTCAGTACGGTCATTTTGACCATGATTTAGGGGCGGGCGTTTGGACAGGAGAGCATACAGAAAGGCGCGGTCTTGGTAGGCGGTTAAGGGGGACAGGAGGCGCGCCTTGAGCCAGCCTTGCACCCAGAAAATTTCCCGTAAGAGGAAAAATGGCACGGTGGCTAGAGCAGCTTTTTTGCGTCCACGTTGATGGAGCATTTGGGCAAATTGGTAATATCCTTGTAATGCACTTTTGGCGAAAAAATGGTTGGTTTTAAAAGGCGTTGCCAAGCCGCGCTGCTTCATAATGAAATGAAACGCCCAACCCTCTAGCGGCCAACGTTTGAAATAATAACGCATGGAGAAGCGATCATGCTCATGGTGAACGAAAGCTTCTGGTACATATTGAAAGGTGTAATGAGGCGATAACTCCAGATAAAAAAGATGGTCTTCTAAAATCTTAATGTATGGATTGAAATGATGTTGTAATAAAATAGATTTACGAATGGCGGCGTTGGCGTTAGAAAAGGCCACGAGTAACGGCTGTTGGCCTGCGGGGGGGAAAAATGCGTCATTGGCCTCGCCCTCATAGGGGTTAAGCTGCGCGTCAATCCACTGGCGACCGTAGGTGGCGCAAATCGTGTCATCACGGCGCAGCGGCTCAACCAAATAGGCCAGCCACTGGTCACTTTGCGGGAAACAATGCGCCGATAAATTGACCACAATGGTGCCGCGCGCCAACTCTGCGCCCAAATTTAGGGCGGTGGAGTAGTTGAAGGCATTACGGGGAATAACATGAATCTGGGCTTGATAGGCGCGGGCAACGGAGGCGGTTTCATCTTGCGATTCGTTATCTAGCACCCAAATTTCAAAGGGAAAATCGGTTTTTTGTTGGACGAGTAACGGTAACAAACGGCTTAAGCCGCGCGCCTCATCTCTGGCGCGAATGATGATGGAGACGAGGGGAGTGGTTCGGTTATTTGTAATAATCATAAATAATTCCTGTTAAAGTCTGCTGAAAATGGGCTTGACGGGCTAACATGGTATCTTGTGCGAGGACTTGTTCCCGTGCAGCCTGCCCCATGCCACGCCGCAATTCAGGCGAGTCAACGAGTTTTATTAAGCATTGATACCAAGATGCGGTGTCGGTGGCTAAAAAGCCCGTTGCGCCAGGCTTAATATCTTGATATGGCTCTAAATCACTGGCGACAGTAGGCAAACCAACCAATGCGGCCTCCAAAAATTTGACGGCACTTTTGCTGCGGCGATGTGGGTTATTCACAATCGGGGCAATATTAATCTCTATTTCGCTCATCAGGGCGGGTAACTGTGACCATTCAGTATAGGGTTTGAATTGGACACGCTCACCAAAGGGGGTCAGGCGCACGTCCTGTTCTAAATAGCCCACAATGGTTAAGCGAACTTGCGGACGAGTGGCTAATAATTGCGCTAAGGCTTCGACTGCCACCTCAAAATCTTCTTGATGGGCGCGTTGCCAGCCACTAAAATAACCAATCGTTACATGTTGAGGTGGCTCTTGGCTGAGGCGAGTTTGATAAAATGGCTCAGATAGCGCGGGCAATTCAGGTGGAATGACATTTTTGTTCATAAATACGGGTTTAGTGAACGTTTCCTTAATCAAATCGGCTAGATAAGCGGTTGAAACCACAAAATAATCCACCATGGCCATGAGTTCGGCATGTCGCTTGACACCTGCCATAAAATGCGCCACCTCTGCGGCAGGCCAATGACGGTGGAGAAAACAATATGTTTCAATTTGTGGGTCCCAAATCAAATCATCGGTATCAAAAATGACAGGTATGCGTAAGGTATGCGCCAATTCCACTAACTTTTTAGTCAGGGGAGTCAACTCGGCGCGATAAATGTAAAGTAAATCAACGGTGAGTAAAATCTCCAAACTGGCCTCATCGCTCATTAACAATTGTTTAGATTGCCAACCAACCGCAGCCAATTGTGCCACTTGATGACGCACCCGATAACGCGTGGGTGCGCCAATATCTTGATAAAGCCACAACACGGTCAATTTATCGAGGGAGGCGGGGGGCGTAAGGCGGCGTAATTGTTGATGGCGTAACTGTTCCTGCCGCTTGGCTCTAGCGATTTGAAACCTGACGATAGGGTTAAGAGCAGCCCATTTATCGCCAATTTTATGGCCGATGGCTTGCACCATGTTGCGAATAGAAATTTGCTGGCTGAGTTCGACACTGTTCAACCGATTCAACATGGCGGGCGTGGCTTTGGCCTGATATTCGTAATAATCCTTCAGGGCTTGATGTTCGGCGGTCAATTGTTGCAACTGCGTTTGAGTGGCTTGTAATTGCGCGACGGCGGTGGCATGGTCGCGGGTCAGTTGCGTAATATATTGTTGTTGGTCAGCAAATAGTTGCTTGGAGTTACGATAAATATCAGCAACCCAGGCCCCTAAACGCTCAACTTCAATCGCTTGGGTGGCATGTTCATGCGCCAAAGTTAAAGAAAGAGTCGTTTGCTGATTGAGGCGGGGAGATAGTGGAGGGTGAAGCAGGGTTGCCATGCGGCTAATCATGTGTGATAAATCAAAATGTTTAACCACCCGTTGACGGGCTGCGCGTCCTATTTGTTGGCGTAGCTCAGGCGAGGTCAATAAATTACGTATTATTTGGACATACTCGGCCAACTCGGTGGCGGTTTGGGGAATAAGATAGCCACAATCAAGGGTGACTAACTCGCTTTGTCCGCCCACAGCCGCGCTGACAGGCACGGTTTCCATCGCCATGGCCTCATAAATGCCCAATGAAATGCCTTCGTAATCCGATGGCAACAGAAAAATGTCGGCAATGGCTTGCAATTCCACCATGCGCGACGGGCTGACACTGCCTAATAATCTGATATATTGACTCAAACCCTTTTCGTTAATGAAATTTTCTAGCCAAGCCAATTCGCTGCCCGCACCCGCGATGAGGCAGACAAAAGGTTGCGCTGCTTCCATTGTTAAATTATGGAGTATTTCGGCTAAAAAACGGGGGCGTTTTTGTGGCTCAATGCGTCCTGCGTGTAAGATAACGGGGATTTCTGCGGTGAGTCCCAATTTATGACGTAACATTACGCGGTCAAATTGAGTGGGCTGCCAAAGTGTGGTATCAATATTAATGGTACAAACCGCAATTTTTTCGGCAGATGCGCCTTGCGCGACCATCCACTGTTTAATTTGTTGCGAGGCCACAATTTGCTGGTCTAACAAATCTTGGTAGCGAATACTGGTGAAGGGGTGGCCGCCATTTTTCCAGCCTTTATCCACCATGTGGTTGTAATCAACCAGTCGTAACTGTGGGCAATGCGTCCGCAGAAATGGCAATAAACCGTAGCCTATATTACTATGGGAGATAAAGACAACATCAATGTGGCGAACATTAATTAAATGAAGAATAAAGTTGGGATAATCAATGGCCTCAGAAAAATCGGCTAGACAAAAAATATCGGGCGTGAATTGGGCAAAATAATCTCGCCAGGGATTATCATGCGGCACAGTCGTACAAATTGAAATGTGATAGCCGCGCGCCGTTAAACCACCGACTAAATCAAGATTAAATTTATCTGAACCACCTAACGTCAATTGCGGCAAAATGAGCAGCAGATGAGGTTGGGCATGGGCGGGGTCGCGCGGCGGTGAGGTTACGAGATGTTGCTGCCATGCGGCGAGTTGTGAGGGTTGATTAGGTGAGTCGTTCATGGGTTGCCTCCGCGCCATAGCCCCCAATGACGTAATAAACGTAATATAGGATGTTGACGTAATTGATATTGTTGGTAATGTGCCAGCCGTTGCCATTGCTCGCGCTCGGCGCGCAGATTGTTTTGGGCAATGAGCAGGGCTTGTTCTTGTTGGCGTAGCTGCTCAATTTGGGCGGCTTGATGGGTAATCCAAGCGTAATGTTGCTCCCATTGGTCGGCTAACCAGGTGTAATTTTTGCGCCATTCGGCAATGGCGGTTAGAGTTTTATCAGGCCAAACGCGCATGGTTTGCGGGTCAAGCTCTATTAAGAGCAAACTTACGAGGGCATTTCGAGCCGCAGGTTGTAGGTCAGGCGACAGGCCATGCCATAATGTTTCTAAAGGAGTGAGGAGTGAGGAGTTGTTTATTTGCAACTCTAACTCGTTACTTAAACTTTGTAGTTGTTGATAAGTGATCATTATTTCAGGCGTAAGTTGGGCTAAAAATTGGTTGACGGCTAAAGGAATAGTAGGTTGTTGTAACTCGGCGTGATGATATAATTTGTTACTCTCAGTTGTCACTAAAGGCAATGAAAATTTGGCCGCAACCTGCGCCATAAATGAGTCAATTTGAGGCACAATCGCCCCAATATCGGCCAATAAACAGCGTTCAGGGTGGGCTGCTTGAAATTTCAAAATGGCTTGATTATAGACCTGCCATGATTGTAAGGCCAGGTCAGGATTGACCAACGCCTCAAAATCGGAGCCGCGCCGCACCAGGGATAAAGTCACTTCCAATGGATGACGATAGATAAATAAAAATTTCGCCTGCGGGAGTAGCTCCGCCCATAAATCAAGGAAAAGGCAGGTGCGCGGGTCTTTCCAACCCCACATGGGCGCGGTGGAATAGCTCTTAATAATATTTTGGGCCGCCTCTTTATCAGCCGCCGTTAAATCGCCCAAAAGATGGTTATTAGGAACTAAAACATCATAGCCCCAACGATGCAATATTTGTTTATGAAAGGCCACAATTTTAGCCGCTTCAAAATGGCCGCGTGGATTGCCTGGATCGCCTGGCACTAAGGTTTCACCTAAATCAACGCCCGCCGCTTGAAATAAATTGGCAACCAACGAGGTGCCTGAACGGTGCATGCCTGTAATAATAACAATTTGTTGCATTTTAACTAGTCGGCGTTCAGCCTATCAGCAGTCAGCATAAATTCTGCGGACAGCCATTATAAGGCTTCAAGCCTTATAATGGCTAAAATCAGTCCGCAAAACTTTTGCTTAGGTACTTATACTGCGTACCGAATGAAAATGGCACTTTTGGCGTAGGAGTCCGCAATTATTTGCGGGCTGTCCGCAAAGGATTGCGGACTCCTAATGTTTGCGGGCTGTCCGCAAAGGATTGCGGACTCCTAATGGTCATCATAAAAGTGTAAGTCTCAAACGAAATGTAGTATAGCTGAACGCTGACTCGCTGAACGCTGACTCGCTCACTAATTGAATTTGATGGTTAAGTTGGAGGGCGCGGATTTTTTGTGACAGGGTATGCTCTGTCAGGTCAATTTCATGGAGATAAACCCCGTCACAAAATGTAGTATGGTCGGGCCGTCCAGGGATAATAAGATGTACTTCATGCCCAAATCCCGCGAGGTCGTGAGCTAAGGCTTTAACCTCTGCCTGGTGATGAGACAGCAGGCATAAACGCAATGGTTTGTTAGATATTGGCTCTACGGCGGCGGTTAAGGGGGGCAAGGGTGGCACATGGGGCATGATTTGGGCGGATAAGAAGGGGCGTAAAGGGCGACTCGGTTTACTGAAATTGGTGGGGATTTGGCGCAGACCAAATAATCCCATGATGAAACCCCACGCCAACCCGCGCCATAACTGTTTTTGAATCGGGATATATAACTCATCGCTGACGAGTTTGGCTTGATAATAATGACGTAGACGGCGAAAGAAATCAACCCCATGTTGCATCACCTGACGTAAGGTAACGCGCCAGCCAACCACGCGAGGGGCATTTTTAAGGGTGAAATAAATAATCCCCCGTAGCCACAAATACCAATTGATATTCCAAGTGAAGGCTTCACGGTTGCGACTACTCGCAGGGGCATGGTAAACCACCGCCTCCGCCAAAGGCAAAATTTGATAGCCTTGCAAACCCCAACGAATCGCCAAATCAGGTTCTTCAAACAAATAGGGGAAACGCTCATCAAAACCGCCCGTATGACTAAATATTTCGCGACGATAGGCCATGTTCGCGCCCATTAAGCGGGGAAACCAACGCGGCGGCTCAGGTGGCGCGGGTTCAGGGCGCACATCTTCATGCTCACCCAAAATGGAAAAACGGCCATATTGAAATTGGAGTTGCCCATGCCCTGGGTGAATGTCATAAACCTTACCACCTGCGCCCGCGACATTACGGTTTTGAAAGGTTGCGGCGAGTTGCGCTAACCAGGTGAGACATGGCACGGCATCATCATCAATGAAGGCAATAATATCGCCCACTGCGGCGGCAATGCCCATATTACGGGACATTGAGAGATTAAATTCGGGGCAGCGCACCAAAATAACGCGCTCGCCAAACGCTTGCACCACCTCCAGCGAGTCATCTTTCGTGGGGCCGACCACGACCACGACCTCAAAATGGGGATAACTTTGCCGTTGCAGGGTATGTAATAAAGTGCGTAAGGGCGCGGCGCGGTCACAAGTATTGATAATAATGGAGAAGGTGAGGGAGCTAGTCACATTTCGTTACCGTTACTTCGGGTTCAAGATAGGCCAAGCCGTAGGGCTGCCGCGTGTCGGTTGGCACAACCCGAAACATTTCAATATCTACTCGCCGTTGGAGGTAGGTTAAGTCGCCACCGACTAAGCCCATGACCCCCGCATTAAGAAAATATGTCCCTGGGGCGAGATTGATTTTGAGCGAGAAACGCGCCTGCATAATGACGGGCGCGGCGATGGTGGGAAAATAAAGATTTTCACGATTCGTAACCACGCCCGCGACATCAATGCCGTCTACGGTTTTAATCATCATGCCAAAGGTTACTTCGTGGGCGGTTTGATAAAATTCCACCTGATATTGCCATTCATAACGCTGCCCCATGAGCAGGACATTGACCCGTTGACCGTTTTCATGATACAGCCCCCAATGACGAATTTCAGCGTGACCGTTACTATAAATAGTTGGTAATAATTGGGGCATGTGCGGGTCAAACCAGGCGTGGTCACTTGGGGAAACCTCATAGGTTTCAAAAACCTGTGAGGTTTGTGGGGAAATTTGTGAGGTCTGGGTTGTTGAGTGTTGCAACGATTTGAATAAATCCGCCACTTGGTTGGGTGGGCTATACATAATTTTTTGATACATGTCCGTCACAAATTTACTCGCGCCGTCTAAAATAAGTTCACCTTGCGACAGTAATATACAGCGTTCACATTGGCGCACAATGGTTTGCCCATCATGGGAAACCAGTAACACTGTGCCGCCGTCGTCACGGAAACGGTCTAATTGTACCATGCATTTGCGCTGAAAAGCGGAGTCACCGACAGACAACGCTTCATCTACGATTAAGATTTCTTTCGGTACAAATACTTGCACCGCAAAGGCCAAGCGGACGAACATGCCACTGGAATAAAACTTAACGGGCTGGTTGATAAATGGCCCAATATCGGCAAAGGTGACAATTTGGTCGTAAATTCCATTAATCTCCGCCGTAGATAGCCCCAAAATTGAGCCGTTCATATAGACATTCTCGCGCCCCGTAAATTCAGGGTTGAAGCCGCTGCCCAACTCTAGCAGCGCGGCCACCTGCCCTTGTACCTCCACCTCGCCATGACTGGGCGAGAGTGTTCCTGCAATAATTTGCAATAAAGTGCTTTTGCCACTGCCATTGCGCCCAATAATCCCCACCGTTTCGCCCCGTCTTATCTCAAAGGAAACATCTCGTAATGCCCAAAACTCTTGATAAAATTGGCGCGGGCGGCGTAAAAATGAGGGCAACGCGTACCATAGCGACTGCTTGAGGCGGTCACTCGGTTGGGCATAGAGGGGGTAGATTTTGCTGAGATTATGAACGGTTATCAAATAGGGAGTGAGAAGTAAGAGGTGAGAAGTAATAAAATGAATTATCTGAACTTATTTTTCACTTCTTATTTTTCATGGCTTGTTGCGCTAAATCTCGCCAACCGCCCTGCGTATCGCCATCAATGACCGCTTGATAGGCGGTGGCGGCATCAAGTGGCTTGCCATTGACCATTAATACACGGGCTAAATGGTAACGAGCTTGAATAAAATCAGGTTTCAAACTGAGAGATTTTTGTAAGGCGGCCTCCGCTTCTTGCGGCTGTCCCGTCAAAAATAACATCCAACCATATAAATCGTGCATGGTGGGATTATCGGGGTGAAGTTTCAAGAGGCTTTCAATCAACGGCAAACCTGCTTCTTTTAGTTGATAATTACGCTCAACATAAAATTTTGCTAGTAATAATTGAAAAGCTGTTTTATCTTGCGCCACTTGAATGGCAACTTGATACCATTGCTCGGCCGCGTCTAAATGGCCGAGTTCATTTTTAGTCATGGCGATTTCGGCAAAAATGGCCGCGTTTTCGGGGTCAAGGGTCGCGGCTTGCTCAAAACGAGTTTGCGCGGTTTTCAAAGCTCCCTGTTGACGCAAATATTGCCCATATAACGTTAATACTAAGACCGAGTTGGGCGCGACTTGGGTCGCTTGCTCAAATAAATCAAAGGCGGGTCGTCCGATTTTAGCCTGAGCTTGGGCTAAAAAAGCCAATATTTCACCATCTTGCGAATTAGGCTCGTGGGCAATTTGCAGGGCATGGATGGCTAACGGCCACTCCTCAAGTTGGCTCAGGGCAATGCCAACCGTTTTGGCGAGGCGGGTAGAGTTTTGGGTGAAGGGTGTTATGGTTTGAGTCAGATAATCGCGCCGCGCGACGAGGTGGGTGTTGGTGATAGTTTTAAGATATGTTTCGGCTTGCTCAGGGTCACTTGGCGCGGCTAACGCGGCTAAATACCAGGTGGCCTCATCATTATGACTTTGGCTAAAGGCATGGTGCGCCGCCTCAAAATCAAGTTGCGCCAGATAAGCCCGCCCTAAGCCTGTGTAATAAATGGGGTCAAGTTCAGCCGCTTGTTGCCAAGTTATTACGGCGAGGGCAGTTTGCCCCTGTTGTAACTCGACCTCGGCTGAACCCGCCAGGGCTACCACATTACCAGAATCACGGGCGAGGGCGCGATTGAAGGCATCGGCAGCCATAAGCCAACGATGTTGGTGGAGGTAAATTTGCCCAATTTGTATGAAGGGTTGCACCGCTTGGGGATACATTACGGCAAATTGCTCTAACCATTCAATCGCGGCTTGATATTGCCCCGTGGTGAGTAAGATTTCTAAATCCGCTAGATTGGGGGTAGGGGTGATAAGAATGATGGGCGGCGGAGCAGGTGGCGCGCCTCGACTAGCGTAAATAAAGCCAATGATGATGGCTAAAATAATAATCCCCCATTTTTTCCGCATGGCGTTGCTTACTCCATATTATAACATTATGGAAAGTTATTCAGAGGATTATAGCATGAACTCTGGGGAAAGAGCGAAAATAGGCGATAGATTTCAAAATTGGGATAATTATGGCGTAACTTTTTGCGTAAATCTTAAGATGTGATATGGGATATGAGACACAATGCTTTTATCAAAAATTCATGTTATAATGAGGCTAACAAAAATCTAATTTTAGAGAACTGTGGTGCCATGCCCGATAAAATTGCTGAACTGGAAGCCAAATTAGTAACCGTAACTGACCTGAATGAACGGATTGATTTGTTGAATGCCCTGGCCTGGGCGTTACAGGATGAAAATTTAACCCGCGCCTTGAGTTTGAGCGCGGAAGCGATTGCTTTGGCGCAACCTGATAAAATGCTCCCACCATGTTATTCGAAAGGGCTGGCTCAGGGTGTTTTTTATTTGGGCTATTTTGAGCAGGAGGCGGGACATTATGAAACTGCCTTGACTTATTTGTCAGAAGCCTTGCCACTTTATGAACAATTAGGCGATTTAGCGGGTCAAGCGGCGGTGGTGAGTCGTGTGGGTGAAACGTATGCTTATTTGGGCAACTATTCTGACTCTTTGGCTTATCAATTACAGGCTCTTAAGTTAAGCACGGCGATTCAAGACCCCATGAAAGAGGCTAATGCCCTTAATCTGATTGGTTTGGTCTACTATTTTACGGCTGATTATGAACAATCATTGCATTATGTTCAGCAGGCCTGGCATATTTATGAGGCTTTGGGGGATAAACGGGGTCAGGGCAAAGCCTTAAATAATATGGGCATGATGTATTGTTATTTGGGTAATTATGATGAGGCTTTGGGTTGCTGTTTTAAATCGCTTCAATTGTGTGAGGAAACTAAAGATAGAGATGGTCTAGCCAATGTTTTTGATAGTATTGGCACAATTTATCAAGATTTAACTAACTATTCACAAGCGTTGCATTATTTTCGACGAGGACTAGAACTATTTCAGCAGATGGATAAGCCCGCCGCAGTGCTGGAATGTTTGCGTAATATGGGTGATAGTTATTATCGGTTACAAGATTTGCCACGCGCCCTAGAATATTTGGAACGGGCGGTGGCGATGGCCGAGCAATTGGTGGTTAGGCGAGAGTTATACATGGGTTATGAATTGTTAGCGAAAGTCTATAATCAAATGCGGGATTTTGAGACCGCGTTGATTTATTACGAAAAATTCCACAACCTCAAGGAGTCGGTCTTGAATGAAGAAGCCACCGAGAAACTTAAGAAATTGGAAATTTTGCATCGAACCGAAACCACCAATAAGGAAGCGGAAATTTATCGGCTAAAAAATGTGGCGTTGGAAAAAGAAATTACGGAACGTAAGCGGGTCGAGGATGCGCTGCGGCAAAGTGAGTTGGAATTACAGCAAACGAACCATGAATTAGCCAAGCTGAATGTAGATAAAGATAGATTTCTCTCGCTCATGGCGCATGATTTACGTAGCCCGTTTATGCCGTTGTTGGGGCTGACGAAGCTGTTGCTGGAAACGCCTGCGGTGGCGAATTTGCCCGAAGTTGAACACATGGCGCGGTCTATTTATGAATCAAGTAAGCGTATTTATAATTTATTGGAAGATTTATTACAATGGGCGCGGCTGCACATGGGGCGGATGACTTACGAGGCGCGCCGAGTTGATTTGGCGCAGGTTGCTACGAAAACGGTGCAATTATTATACCATAACGCGCATAACAAACATATCACCTTACAAAATCATTTGGCCGCGCCTTTATGGGTGCAGGGCGAGCCGCACATGTTGAACGTTATATTGCGTAATTTGATTTCTAATGCCATCAAATTTACGCCTATGGGCGGACAAATAGAATTATGGGTCACTTTATTAGCCACTGAGCCACCCTTTGTACAAATTTCGGTGCGGGACACGGGCATGGGGATTAGCCCTGAGAATGTTGCCAAATTGTTCAAAATCGAAATACATCATAGCACGCTCGGCACGGCGCAGGAACAAGGGACGGGCTTGGGACTAATCATGTGTCGGGAGATGATTGATTTGCATGGTGGGCAAATTTGGGTGGAAAGCGAGGTGGGGCATGGCACGACCATTAAATTTACGGTGCCGTTGGATAGTTCCATGGAGGCAGCGGCCATGATCACGCCGATTCAGGTGGCTGACATGTCTGTAACAACTTCGGATACTCCTGCCATGTCTTATCCACTTTTGCCGATAGAGTGGCTGAGTTTGTTGCTTAATTTGGCTTTGGCGGGCGATATGGTGGCAATTCAGGCGAAAGCGGCGGAAATTGTGGAGCTAGATGGCTCTTTTCAGCTCGTTACTGAACAATTGCAACACTTAGCGAGCCAATTTGACGAAGAAGCCATTTTAGACCTGCTTAAACAGCAAATGGATAGGGTGCAAAATAGCTGACCCAATTTTGACAGAGCTATCAACTTATGCTAATATAGCCCCTGTCGAAAGTAATCAATCAACTTTAGGAAATTTTAGCTCATGTTCAGTCAAATCGCAGCCAATTTAGTCGTAGTATCTGTAGTAGTACTCCTTATCGGTAGTCATAAGGGGGTATTTGCGCTTGGTGCAACGGCTTGATAGACGCGACACTAAAACAGAGCAGCAGATGCCTCCCCTACGGGAGGCTTTTTTTTTGCTAGAATCCGCGCAATGATGTTGTAGGACAAACGTAAAACCCTCACCCCAGCCCTCTCCCACAGGGCGAGGGAGCGAAACTTCCCTCCCTTTGGGGGGGACTGAGGGGGGGATTTTGCGTTTGTTTTAAGTCATGTTTTTTAGCGGACTCCAGGTTATTACAAACTTAGTCATTAACTAATTTTAAGGAGATTTTATCGTGGGTAAAAAATTAAGAGGGGCCGATATTGTTTGGGAAAGTTTAGTGGAAGAAGGCGTGGAAGTGGTCTTTGGTTATCCAGGGGGCGCGATTCTGCCTGCATATGATGCACTGAATAATTATCGGGAGAAAATTCATCACGTTTTGGTGCGGCATGAGCAAGGGGCAACCCACATGGCCGACGGCTATGCGCGGGCGAGTGGTAAAGTGGGCTGTGCGATGGCGACTTCTGGCCCTGGCGCAACGAACATGGTCACGGGTTTGGCGACGGCCATGTTAGACTCTTCGCCGATTGTTTGTATTACGGGGCAAGTGCCAAGTGGTGCCATTGGCGGCGACGCGTTTCAGGAAGTGGACGTGACGGGTGTGACTATTCCTGTGACGAAACATAACTATTTGGTGACAGATGTGAACGAAATTGCCTCGACTATTCGTGAGGCGTTCTATGTGGCCCGCACGGGTCGCCCTGGCCCTGTGTTGGTGGATATTACGAAAGATGCGCTGAATGCAGTGATTGAGGATTTTGAATATCCGACCTATACCATTAGTTTGCCTGGTTATAAACCACCCGCACCCGTGACCAATGAGCAAGTGGTGGCGGCGCTGGAGTTGATTAATAAGGCCAAAAAGCCCGTTATTTTGGCGGGGCATGGCGTGTTAATTTCGGGCGCAATGAATGAGGTGTTGGAACTTTCTCGAAAAGGTAATATTCCTGTAACTACCACGTTGTTAGGTATTGGCGGTGTGCCAGCCAGCCACCCCCTTAACATGGGCATGATGGGGATGCACGGGGAAGCCTGCGCCAACCATGCCATTCAAGAGGCGGATTTATTGATTGCTTGTGGGATGCGTTTTGATGACCGTGTGACGGGTAATGTGAGTACATATTCGCCCAATTCCAAGAAAATTCACATTGAAATTGACCCCACTGAAATCAATAAGAATATTAAGGTTGATATTGCGTTGAACACCGATTTAATGGTCGCCTTACGTCAGATTAATCCAGGGGTGACGTTTAATGACCGTTCTGAATGGTTACATCGCATTCGGGATTGGCAGGAAGATGCCAATCAACGGGATATTTTGCAGATGAAAACGCCGACGCTTATGGCCGCGCAAGCAATTCGCGCCATTTGGGAAGGGACGGCGGGCAATGCGTTGGTGGTGAGTGATGTGGGGCAACATCAGATGTTGGAATGTCAATATTATCAACATGAGAGTCCGTATACGTTGCTGACTTCGGGCGGTTTAGGCACGATGGGTTTTAGTGTGCCAGCGGCGATTGGGGCGAGTTTCCATAAGCAAGACCGCGAAATTTGGGTGATTGTGGGTGATGGTTGTGTGCAGATGACAATTATGGAATTTGCAACGGCGGTGCAGGAAAACGCAAATATTAAGATTTGTATCATAAATAATGGCTATTTGGGCATGGTGCGCCAATGGCAACAACTGTTTTATGATGCCCGTTATGCCGAAACACCGATTTCTAGCCCTGATTATGTCAAATTGGCGGACGCATATGGCATGCCTGGCTATCGGGTGAGTAAGTTGGAAGATGCGATTCCGACCATGCGTAAGGCTCAAGAACATAAAGGGCCAGTGGTGATTGAGTTTGTGGTGGAACAACACGATATGGTTTACCCGATGGTGCCTGCTGGGGCAGATTTACATGCCATGATTCGCCGTCCTCATCGTCAATTTGCGGAGATGGAGATGTAATTTGTCGTTGATTAGGTTAGCCTTTATAAGGTTCAAAACCTTATAAAGGCTTAAATCAACCAATGACGAATGACAATTAACAACTAACAAAGGATAATAAACATGAAACAGATATTGATTGCTTCAGTGGAAGATAAACCAGGGGTGCTGAATCGGGTGTCGAGTTTGTTCCGTCGCCGTAATTTTAACATTGAGAGTTTGGCGGTGGGACATAGTGAAGTGCCAGGCGTGAGCCGCATGACCATTGTGACCGATGAGGTGGAACAATTGCGCCGTGCCATTGTGCGCTCGAATGTGGAGAAATTGGTCAACGTGATTGAGGTGGATGATGTGACCGATTTGCCCTGTGTGGTGCGGGAAACCGCCCTCATCAAAGTGACGGCGGATACGACCAAACGGCGTGAAGTCATGGATTTTGCCGAAATGTATCGGGCGCGCATTGTCGATGTGGCAAATGAAACCCTGATAGTTGAAATTACAGGTGAAAGTAGTAAAATAGACGCGCTGATTGAAGTGTTAACGCCAATTGGCATTAGCGAAATTATGCGAACAGGTAAAATTGCCATGCGGCGTGGGGCTGTTGCCCCGCGCACCAATGGCGCGACGGCATAAAACCCTCACCCTAACCCTCTCCCAAAGGGAGAGGGAATTGCATTTCTCCCCTCTCCTTTTGGGAGAGGGGTTGGGGGGTAGTAGTTATCACAAATTTACTTATATTAACTTATTTAATCCAAAGGAGTTTTAAAAACTGTGGCTAAGATTTATTACGATAATGATGCTGACCTTGATTTGTTAAAAACGAAAAAGGTCGCGGTGATTGGTTATGGCAGTCAGGGACACGCGCATGCGCTGAACTTGAAAGATAACGGCGTGGATGTGCGTGTGGGCTTATATGAAGGCAGCAAGGGTTGGGCTAAGGCTGAGGCCGATGGTTTGGTGGTTAGAAGTGTGGCCGATGCGACGAAAGAAGCCGACATCATCATGGTGGTTGCCCCTGATACCAAACAACGCGCCATTTATGAGCAACACATGAAACAACATTTAACGGCGGGTAAAATGCTGATGTTCGCGCATGGCTTTAACATTCGTTATGGGCAGATTGTCCCCGCGAAAGATATTGATGTGACGCTCATTGCCCCCAAAGCCCCTGGCCACCGCGTGCGCGAGGTGTTTAAGGAAGGCAGTGGTACGCCTGGCCTGTTGGCGGTAGAGCAAGATGCGACGGGTAACGCGAAGGCATTAGCGTTGGCATATGGTAAAGGCATCGGCTGTACCCGCGCGGGCGTGATTGAGACGACTTTTTCTGAGGAAACGGAAACCGACCTCTTTGGTGAACAAGCGGTGTTATGTGGTGGCGCAAGTGCTTTGGTAGAGGCGGGTTTTAATACGTTGGTGGAAGCGGGTTATCAACCTGAAATTGCCTATTTTGAATGTCTGCATGAACTCAAATTGATTGTGGATTTGATGTATCAAGGTGGCTTAACTTATATGCGTTATAGCGTCAGCGATACCGCCGAGCAGGGCGATTACACCGCCGGGCCGAAAATCATCACCGATGATACCCGCGCCGCCATGAAGAAAATTTTAGCCGATATTCAATCGGGGGCGTTTGCCGAAGAGTGGATTGAGGAAAATGAAACGGGTTTGAAGAATTTCTCGGCGGCCCGTTTAGCTCATCGTAATGCTAAAATTGAGGAAGTAGGGAAAGGGTTACGTAAGATGATGACTTTCCTTAATGCGAAGGAAGTTTAGGTAATATTTAGTTTTTAGTCATCCGATGACTAATAGTCATCGGATGACTTACAAATGGCCTTAACGCGGCATAAACATGCCCCAATTAATAGCCAAAAGGCACGGGCGGAATTGCTCATTACGCCTGTTTTAATGGAAATTTTTGAACGTAACTCTACTAAATTTAACTATTTTTCAGGGAATCCCTTTGATGTTGAGCCAACGCAAGGCTTAAAAGGGCGGTGTGATTTTTTGTTGACCAAAGCCATGACCTTACATATCACTGCGCCTGTGATAGCCATTTTTGAGGCGAAAGATGATAATGTGGATAATTGGTATGGGCAGTGCGGGGCGGAGATGTATGCGGCGCGGCTGTTTAATGAGCGTAATGATGAACCGTATCGAATTATTCATGGGGCGGTAACGAATGGTTATGAATGGGTCTTTTTACGCTTGGAGGAACAGATGTTGTTGGTGGATAGAAATAGATATTATTTGGGTAACTTACCTGAATTGTTAGGGGTATTACAAAGTGTGATTGGTTTTTATGACGAGTAAGACCTCACAGGTTTTTTAGATAAGGTCTTTTTTGTTTCAAGCGGTCGTGTGGTAAAATTTGCTTGTCAAAAGTGAGTTTGTGAGTTAGTTTAGGAGTAAAATAATTATGAATATGTCAATTATCAGTAAACAAAGAAAACAACAATTTATCTTAAATAAACTTAAAAATAGGCATCGTTTTCACTTGTCGTTGAAAAAGCAACAAATTTTTCGTAAACATAAAAAATTAGAATTGGTTGATTGGGAAACCGAACAACGAATTGGTCAAGCTTTGGCGGAAAAAGGTCAAGGAATAATTATTAGTTCAAGAGAAGAATTGCACTCGTTTTTGGAGTCAATTAGTACCAATGTTTAAATTAGAATTTAGACCTTCTTTTATAAAGACGTATCAGAAAACTTTTGCTAAAAATTCCTCAATAAAGGCAAAAATAGAGAGGGTTTTAAATATTTTGAGTGACAATCCAACCTATCCCTCTCTCAAATCTCACAAAGTGCAAACGAGACTTTTTGGCGAAAGGTGGAGTTCTCGGGTGACGGGCGATATTCGTATCATTTGGGATTTTGATGAGGAAAATAACCTTGTAATATTAGTGTTGGATATTGGCGGACATTCGGGTGGGGGGAAGGTGTATAAATAGCCACACGGGGAGTCCAAAACTCACAAAAAAGTCTTGCAATTGTCCCTAATTTATCTAAGAAATGCTCTTGAAAAGAAATTAATTAAATAAAGGAGTAAAAACCATGTCAGGAATAGATAAAATACTAAATGGAATATATTATTTGGGAGAAGCGATAAAAGTGTATTCGGGTGGAGAAT
>JAIFLK010000022.1 GCA_020049115.1 Chloroflexota bacterium
CTCCCCCTGGGAGTTTTGATGATTGGCTCATGGTGGTGATGGTGATTAGGGAGAAGGGAGACAAGAGACTCCCTCTCCCCCTGGGAGAGGGTTGGGGTGAGGGTGATTTTGGGGTGAGGTTTGCCCTCAAGTTCTAACTTTATGATGTTTTTAGTAAAAGGAGCAATATCGCATGAACAGTCAAGTATGGTTGTCACAATCGAATAAATCGTTATTTAGTATTCTGTTAGCAACGCTGCTAACGCTCACCGTTCCCTGGCTGGCTATGGCCGCCACCATCACGGTGACTACCACCACCGATGAATTTGGCACAGGCGCAAATTGTTCAGTGCGCGAGGCCATTCAAGCGGCCAACACCAACGCGGCTTTTGGTGGCTGTACCACAGGCGCAGCAGGCATGGATACCATTAACATTCCTGCAAATATTTACACCCTGGCCATTGCAGGGGCGGATGAAGATTTTAATGCCACAGGCGACCTAGATGTGGTGACGGATACAGCGGGTATCCTGCTGAGTGGGACGGGGGCGACCTCCGCGACAGTGGTGATTAATGCCACTGGGCTTAATGACCGCGTGATTCATGCCGCCAGTGGGGTGGCCTTGCATGTGAATAACCTGACCCTTCGCGGTGGGAATGTGTCTGGCGGCAGCGGCGGCGGGGCGTGGTTTCAAGGTACAGCGAATGTTACGGGGACGACCTTCAGTGGCAATACCGCCAAAAACGGCGGCGGGGCTTCCTTCGAAAGTACGGCGAGTGTGATAGGGACGACCTTTAGTGGCAATACTTCCTCCGACGGCGGCGGTGGCGGGGCTTTCTTCGAAAGTACGGCGGATGTGACGGGGACGACCTTCAGTGGCAATACCACTTTCTACAACGGCGGCGGGGCGTCTTTTTATGATACGGCGAATGTGACGGGAACGACCTTCAGTGGCAATACCTCTGACATCTACGGCGGCGGGGCGTTCTTTGCGGGGGAGGAAGCCAAGCAGGTGGTGAATGTGTTGTTTGCCCGTAATCGGGCAGGGACGAATGGGGCGGCGGTGTATGTGACTGATGCCAGCCCCTTGCGCTTGATTCATACGACCATCGTCAGCCCTACCGAGCCAACGGAGGCAACGGAGGCGGTGTATGTATGGAGAGGAACGGTCTATTTGACCAATACGATTATCGCCTCCCATACCATCGGGATTAACAATGAGTCAGGTATAGTGGTAGAAAATTACAATTTATTTAGCACTGTCGCGACCCCCTTTGTGGGAACAGTCGGGCATGGGACGAATAACTCCATTACGGGAACGGTGGCCTTTGCTGACCAGACCACCTATAAACTCAGTGCCGCGAGCGCGGCCATTGACGCGGGAACGAATCTGGGCATTACAACCGATTACTTTGGCACGACGCGGCCGCAGGGCAGTGGCTATGACCTGGGCTATGCGGAGTTTGTGACTCCCAAGATTTATCTGCCCATCATTCGCCGCTAGATTGCATGAGTCATCAGGTGACTGCTAGTCGTCACCTGATGACTACCCCCAAAGGGTTAAAAGACAACCCTTTGGGTCGCTGGAATCACGTTAATATTTGACCCAAAGGGTGCCTTTTTAACCCTTTGGGTCATTTGTTATTATTACATGTCAGTCAAACTGTCTGTTTTGAATGACATGATTGTCTGTTTTGAATGACAGACAAACGCGAAAAAGTGTGATAGACTAGACTCTCGTCAAGCGTGAATTAATGGAATGGTGTTAGTCATCAGGTGACTTCAAGTCACCTGATGACTAAATAAATCACACTTGACAAGACACTAGACTCACCAGCGATTATAAGGCTCAAAGCCTTATAATCGCTGCCCTCAAGTTCTAACTTTATGATGTTTTTAGCAAAAGGAGCAATATCGTATGAAATCTCAAGTATGGTTGTCACAATCGAATAAATCGTTATTTAGTATCCTGTTAGCAACGCTGCTAACGCTCACCGTTCCCTGGCTGGCGATGGCCGCCACCATCACGGTGACTACCACCGCCGATGAATTTGACACGAATGGGGACGCATGTTCGGTGCGCGAGGCCATTCAAGCGGCCAACACCAACGCGGACTTTGGAGGCTGTCCCGCAGGCACGTGGGGCATGGATACCATTAACATTCCGACAGGTATTTACACCAGGACCCGCGATTGGGTATATAATGATAACAACGCCACAGGTGATTTAGATGTAGTAGGGGATGCAGGGGGGGTTCTCCTGAATGGAATAGGAGCGACCTCCGCCTCAGTGGTGATTGATGCCAAGGGGATGGACCGCGTGATTGAGACGGGTCCAGGGGTGGCCTTGCATTTGAATAACCTGACCCTTCGCGGTGGGAATGCGTCTGGCGGCGGCGGGGTCTGGTTTCGAGGTACGGCTTATGTGACGGGGACGACTTTCAGTGGCAATGTCGTCAACGTCCGTAACCAAAGCGGCGGCGGGGCGCAGTTCGATGGTACGGCTTATGTGACGGGGGCGACCTTCAGTGACAATACCGCCAACTGGGGCGGTGGCGGGGCGTACTTTCAAGGTACGGCTTATGTGACGGGGACGACCTTCAGTGGCAATACCGCTTACTACGGCGGCGGGGCGCAGTTCGATGGTACGGCTTATGTGACGGGGGCGACCTTCAGTGACAATAGATCCACCAGCCACGGCGGTGGGGTGTTATTTAATACAGGTACGGCGCAAGTGGTGAATGTGTTGTTTGCCCGTAATCGGGCCCAGGGCGTGGGGGCGGCGATGTATGTGCTGTCTGCCGTGAACTTGATTCATACGACCATCGTTGGCCCTACGCCCACCGGGAACGGTGAGGCGGTGTATGTATATAGAGGTACTCTCAATTTGGTCAATACGATTATTGCCTCCTATACCACGGGGATTGACCGGAATTCGGGAACAGTAACAGAGAATTATAATTTATTTTCTAATGTGACTACTCCCCGTAATGGCGTAACGGCGGGCAGTAACTCCATTATGGGAACGGCGGCCTTTGCTGACGAAACGAGCTATCAACTCAGTTCGGCGAGTGCGGCGATTGATGTGGGAACGAACGCGGGCATTACGACCGATTACTTTGGCGGGACACGGCCGCAGGGCGATAGTTATGACATGGGCTATGCAGAGTATGTGCCTCCTCCTTCGGTCTGTTTTGCCACGCCCAATGACGGCACCACAGTTTATTCTAGTGCCACTGCCAGTGCGGTGCGGCGTGCGCTGGGCGCGGTGAGTGCGGGTGGTACGGTGAAGGTGGCGGGCTACTGTGCAGGGGTCGCCAATCAAAGCGGCACCAATCAGGTGGCCTTGATTACGCAAAGTGTCACTTTGGCGGGGGGCTACACCACCACCAATTGGTCAACCTATAATCCTATGGGCAATCCCACGACCCTAGACGCGCTAGAGCGCGGGCGGGTGATTTATGCCCAGGCCCAGGTGGTCGCGACCCTGCAAGGCTTTACGGCGACCAATGGGCTGATGAGCAACGGGGGTGGCATATATGCTTTGGGTGCGCTGACCTTAAACCAAATGAAGGTTTACAGTAACCGTGCCACTTCATTTGGGGGCGGGGCGTATTTTGAGGGGATGACCAGTGTGACGGGGACGACCTTCAGTGACAATACTGCCAGCGAGGGTGGCGGGGCTAACTTTGAGAATAGGGTGGTAGTGACGGGGACGACCTTCAGTGGCAATACCTCTGGCAATGGTGGCGGGGCGAGGTTTGGGCGTATGGCGAGTGTGACGGGGACGACCTTCAGCCGCAATAGTGCCGACTTCTATGGCGGGGCGAGATTTGAGAGTACGGCATATATAACGGGGACGACCTTCAGTCGCAATAATGGCAGAAATGATGGTGGCGGGGCGGCCTTCTTTGGGGATACGACTATCGTGGGAACAACCTTCAGTGACAATACCACCAACAACAGAGGCGGTGGGGCGGTCTTTTTTGGTTGGGTGAGTGTGACGGGAACGACCTTCAGTGACAATCGCGCCAACCAGGACGGTGGCGGGGCGTTCGTTTTGGGGGGGAGTCCCAAGCAATTGGTGAATGTGTTGTTTGACCGTAATTGGGCGGGTATGAATGGGGCGGCGGTGTATGTGCAGGAGGGCAACCCCTTGCGCTTAATTCATACGACCATTGTTAGCCCCACCGTGCCGACGGGGGCAATGCAGGCGGTGTATGTGGATTATGGTACAGTCTATTTGACCAATACCATTATCGCCTCCCATACCATCGGGATTCAAGGGGCAAGCGCGGCAACGGTGGTAGAGGATTACAATTTATTCAGTAATGTTGGTATGCCCTTTGCGGGAATGGTGGGGCATGGGACGAATAACTCCATGATGGGAACGGCGGCCTTTGCTGACCACACCACCTATCAACTCAGTGCGGCGAGTGCGGCGATTGATGCAGGGACGAACGCGGGCATTACGACTGATTACTTTGGCGGGACACGACCGCAGGGCAGTGGCTATGACCTGGGCTATGCTGAGTTTGTAACTCCGCTTAATAATTTGGTGGGGATTTATAAGAACGCGGCAGGTCAGCCATTTACGGTAGAGCGAGATGGTTACAAGTTCAAAAATTTTGGAAATGATACCTCTCGTAATTGGCAAGATGATTTGACGGCTAAAGACCTGTTCCAACTGTTTGGCCCTCAGGTGTGTCAACAACCGAATCCGACTGTGGATAATTGTACTTTAACGACCAGTGCGGAAGAGTGGCGGATACAGGAACTCAAGGGAATGAGTGGGGGACATAGTGAAGGGCTGGCGGTAACGAGTTTGATGTTTTTTGAAGGCAAAACGACCCCCGTAGATTTTCAGACCAATGCCACGACGGTGGCTGACCTGAATTTTCCTGCACAATCGCTTGAAAATTATGTTGCCCGTTATGTTGCTTTACAAAAGCTGAAGGAAGTTTTTGAGAAGCAAATTATGGATAAAAAACCCTCAGAAATAGTCACTCTTTTGACGAATAATTTTAAGGCTTCCAAACCATTGCCTTATCGTTTGTCAATCTTTAATAGCCCTGGTTATAAAGATGGTCATGCCATGGGTGTATTTGGGGTGGAAAAAATGAGTGAAACGGTTTATCGGATTTGGGTTTATGATAACAACAGCCCCAAAGCGCGCCGATATGTTACGGTAGATACGGCTCAGGAGACGTGGGAATATTTCACCGCAAATGACCCTAGCAAACCTGCTGTGCCTTACAAGGGAACTGCCGCGACCAATAGCTTATGGCTATCTAATGTGTATGACCGTCAATTGGCGGCAGGGCAATATTTTGCCTGCCCCTTTTGTGCCACGAGCAAACCCGCAAATCGGCTGACGGCGTTGCAAAGCCAAGCCGAGGCCGTTGAAGTCGGTTTTACGGGGGAAGGGGCGATTTTGGTGGTGGATAACGATAACCGCGCCATTGGGTATGACTTTAACCAAAATATGGAAGTTAATGAAATTCCCGAAGCACGGATTATTTACAATAATGGCGGGTTGGGTAAACAGATTCCGCCGACATATGAACTTCCTTACCCCGTCAGCGATGCTCAAGCCATGTACACCGTGTATGTTAGTAATGAAGTTGTAACGGCAACGACGGATGGCATGTTATCTATCGTGGGTAATGGGTTTGTTATGGGGGTGGATTATCTCCAACTGGATGCGAATGAGTATTACGAAATAGGTTTCAGCCCTGATGGGGATATGCTCACGATTATGGCCAGCCAAAGCACTCTTGCGCCCGCCTTATTTGTGACGTATGAACCCATTACGGAGACTGAACCCAGTATCCGTTTTGAGTTAGATGGGGCCATGTTAGAAGCTAACGAAGTATTAACCGTAATCCTTGACCCACTGCATAAGTTTGTTTACTTTGATGACAGTTTGGACATTGGGAATGAATTTACCTTGAGCCTAACGGAAGTTTACCCCACAGGGGAAACGGCCAGCTACACTCATACCGTTACCTTGCCCGTAGGCAGTAAGGAGGCATATATTGATTTTGGGGCGTGGGACGGGACAGGCGCGGCCCCCGTCTATATTGATGGGGTCTTACAAGGCGCAACTAACGAGGTCTATCTGCCCATCATTCGCCGCTAGATTGCATGAGTCATCTAGGAGTCCGCAATCCTTTGCGGCTGTCCGCAAATAATTGCGGACTCCTGCGCCGAAAGTGTAGTTTTCATTTGAAATGCAGTATAGTCACCTGATGACTAAAATATTGATGACTAGACCTCACAGGTTTTGAAAACCTGTGAGGTCTTTTTTACCCCATGTCAGTCAAACTGTTCAATTTGAATGACATGATTGTCTGTTTTGAATGACAGACAAAGGCAAAAAAGTGTGATATAATGGGTGGTAAGTAGTACCTTAATCTTAGATGTCCTAACTAAATCAAAGGAGTTTGTTAATGTTAAATTTAATTACGTTGTTTTCTCATAGGAAATGGTTGAGGCTGACTCAACTCATTAAGTTAGTTGTTATGGTGGCTGCGGTGCTGTGCATGTGGCAGCTAGGTTATAGCCCCGCTTTGGCGGATGACCCGCCGTTAGTTTATGTGGTCAATGCAAATGGTCATAGTGTCAGTATTATTAACTCAGTTAATCACACGCTGGTAGCAACCGCCTCGTTTGGGACAAGAGGCAGTTTTTTAACGGGGTATGATGTGGCGATTAGCCCTAAGTCGCCGTGGGGCTTTGTGACAAATTTTAATTACAACAGCGTTAGTGTATTTGATACAGGGTCATTGATAGCGGTTAGTTATGTTACGGTAGGTATCAGTCCCACACGGCTGTTGCTTGACCCCACAGGCAACCGTTTGTATGTTGCTAATTTTGGTAGCAATAACGTGAGTATGATTAACCTAAGCCCCGGCTTCACCGCAACCATTCCCGTGGGGCAGGCTCCTTTTGGCCTGGTCATGAATGGTGATGGGACACGTCTTTATGTGAGCAATTCTGGCAGCCACAATGTAAGCGAAATTGATACAAGTAGTAATAAAGTGGTGACAACGCTACCTGTGGGGCAGATTCCTGGTGATATGGCGTGGGCTAACGAGCTGCTTTATGTGGTGAATCGGGGCAGTAATAATGTGAGTGTGATTGATTTAAGTAGCCAAACAACGGTGGCAACCATTACGGTGGGGAGTGGGCCGCGCGATTTGGTTTTAAGCCCTGATGGCCGCCGTATGTATGTCGCTAATAGTGATGAGAATACGATTACGGTGATTGATATGGTGAATAATTACACTCCCGTAGCAACGGTGACGGTGGGGGCGTTTCCGCGGAGTGTCGCCATTACCCCTGATGGTCAATGGGTGTATGTGGCAAACGTGATGAGTCATACCGTGAGTGTCATTGACACGACTAATAACACGGTGGCCACCACCGTCAACGTGGGAAAAAATCCAATCGCGGTGCGGGTGGCAACGCCCGTGCGTAAAGCCCCCTTTGACCCGAAGGTTGATGGGTTTGGTTTTGCTAATTATCAGGCTAGCACGGTGGCCCCTTATACCACGACGATGAATGCGTTGGGGCTGCGGACTATTTTTGGTAACCAGGTCTGTGCTTCTAAGGTGAATAATAGTGATGGCAGTTGTACCCTGACCCCTGCGGCGGAAAAGTGGCAAGCGTGGGCCAATGGCTTATTAAAAGATGGCTATTGTGAGGGCATGGCGACGTTATCTAGCCTGTATTATGCCGGCCTCTTTTCCCCACAAACCTATAATGTGACGCGTACGGTTGATATTTCTTTAGAAAATAATACCCGTTTGCAAGATAGCATGGCGGGGTGGCAAACGAAAGCCTTAGTTAAAAATCCGTTACTACCCGTCATTAAGAGTTCGCCTCAGGATGTTTTACTGGCCTTGCAAAACAACTTTACGGCGCGCGGGCAAGCCTTTGGCGTATTACGTTTTCGCAAATTAGAGGGCGGCGGCGGTCATGTGGTGTTGCCGATTGGAATGAGCCAAACAGGTGAAACGGCCATCATTACCGTTTATGACCCCAACTATCCGCGTGAAACGCGCCAATTGCTCATTGATAGCGCGGCCAATACCTGGTTCTATTCACCTGATGACACAACAACAGAGGACGATTATCAGGGGGACGCGACCAGCCAAACGTTAGGCTTTGCCCCCCTAGAGCCACGTTTAGGGCAATTGCCTTGTAATTTCTGCATGTCAGAAAATCCAATCCAGCCTACAAGTCTAGTTGATAGCACCCACCAAAAAGGTAGCCAAGCTGACTGTCCATACGCTGGTGGTCCTGGTGGTGGCTGTGGAAGGATAAAAGATGAGGATTTGGCAAAAATGGAGGCAGAGTTTCCTATGCCGAGCAGCTATCGGGTGGCGGGACAACTTAAATCTTGGGAAAATCCCGCGCGGCCTTTTTACACCTTCGTATCAACCGACACGGTTCGGTTTGATTTAATCCCACCCGTTACGTCCACTGAGGCTATGACGGATGAGTTCACTTATTGGGGGCCAGGGTATGTGTTTGAGGTGGGCAATTTATCGCCTGATATTGCAGGCGATTTCGTGGAGATTGGGACAGGTGGTCAAACCATCACCTATACCACCCGCAGCGGGGAAGTGCCAGAGCTATTTGTGGGCTTTGAAACGGAGGCCGCTGATTTTGGTTTCTCCATCTATGATTTTGAGATGGAGGCGGGTGATGCGGTGGTCTTAACCATTGATGCGGTCAAAAAGCTCATGGAAGTGCGAATTGTGACGGCTTCGCCTACGGGTGATATTGTGTTCAGTTTTGGCATGGAACGCTTGGGCGAAGAGAGCATTGACATTTTCCAATCGCCTGATGAGGGGCTGACTTTGGCTAATGACCAAACCTTACTGATTGATTACAGTAAGTGGGATGGCAACGACAAGCCACTCGACCTGGGCTATGATGATAATAACAATGGCTTATTGGACAGTAACGAACTGTTTGAAGTGGTCGATGCGGGGGATTCGTTAGATGGGGAAACTCCTGCTGAGGTTACGAAGCATATCTGGTTGCCGACCATTGTGCGGCAGTAGAAGCCTTTAGTCATCCGATGACATGGGCAAAAAGCCTTTAAGAAACACGCCCTTATAAGGCTTTGAGCCTTATAAGGGCTGCCGCAGAATTTATGCTCACCTACTTAAAGTAATCGTGCAAATTTAATTTCAGGGCTTATTTGAGGAGTGACACACGCCTCGTGTGTCACTGTTAGCACGAAGGCGTGCTAACTCCTCTATTTGGGATGAATTTACTTTAGCACGACTACTTACTACTAAAAAAAGGAGATACATTGATGACATTGTTCAATAGTTTTGTTCATACACAGAAAGTACGGGAATTAAAGTTGCTGACCATGTTGATAGGATTGGTTATATTGTCCTTGAGCTTGTTTGGCAACATAGCGCAATTCAGCCGCAGCAGCACTGAACTGACGCGGCTGGCCCCTGGCTTGGCCGACAACATTAATCAGGCAGGCAACAACTTCTACAGCACGACTAGTTTGACCGATACATCTTCCATCACTCAGCAACCAACAACGACCCCGCAACGGCGAGTCTGGTTGCCCGTGCTGATGAAAAATCAGCTACAGCAGCCCTTTGATGCGAAGGTAGATGGCTTTAACTTCCCCAACTATTTTTCATATCAGGGGGGGCCGCAATACACCCAGTTAACCTCCATTGAAATGCGCCGCTTTTATGGGGAGCAGGTTTGTGCTTCTAACGTGGCCGCCGATGGCACATGTACCCTCACGCCGCCTGCCCAACGTTGGCTGGAAACCACCAATTATTACATGAACTACGGCCATTGTGAGGGGTTGGCCGCGGTGAGCCTGTTGATGTATAACGGCTACCTGAACCCGCGTGATTTTGGGGCGGCGCGTGCCATTGACCTGACTTTGACGAACAACAGCAAACTCCAACGGGAGATTGCCTATTGGTTTGCCTCAGCCATCGCCAGCAAAAGCGGTATCGGTGGCTTGCCCAATGATGTGTTAGCGGCGGTGCGTGGCTATCGCGTGGCCAATGGTAGCTCGCTCGGCACTCTGCGCTTTTCTAAGGCTGATGGTTCTGGTGGTCACGCGGTGGCCCCGATTGGCCTTGAAGAGCGTGGTAATGGGGTGGTGGCAATCCAAATCTACGACAATAACTATCCGCGTGAGAGCCGCGAAATCCTGATAAACACGGTTGCTAATACCTGGTTCTATTCACCCGACCCCACCCTTACTGAAGATGACTATACGGGCAACGCGGAGAGCCAAACCCTCAGCTTTGCGCCGCTATCCCCGCGCGTGGGTCAACAGCCCTGTTTCTTCTGCCTGCCCACGCCCACTTCCACTCCAACTACGGCTGGACGCTCTGCATTGCAGGTTGTTGGCACTGCAACTGCCACCCCTATTATCTTTGACGACTTCCCATTCCCATCATTCCCAACGCCGCTGCCTAGTGTGCCAACGCCAACACCAACGCTATCGATATCAGACCTTTTTAGTAATGTAAAACCCCAAGTGAAACTCCAAGCCAATTTGGATGGTTCACAATGTTCGCTCGATCCCGTGACAAAACTGGGGCAATGTGGAAAAGCCTTTGGAACTGTCAAAATAGACATCCCTAACGTTGCTGCCTGTTTCCGCAAAAGCTCTAACCCATCAGATTTTTGCGACATCTTTCCTGGGGCTAACCAACAAGTGACTGGCACCGTGAAGCTCAACTCTTGGGATGCGCCAATGATGAGCTACTATCCTATCCCCATGCCCGTGACAAGTTCGCTGAAAATCACCTTGAGTGGCTATCTGACTGAATCCGTCACCTCAACGCTGAACTACATCGGGCCAGGCTATGTCTTTGATGTGGACAACCTCTATCTCGAACCAGGCGAGAACGACATGGTTGAAGTTGGCTTAGGTGGCAAGGTGATTACCTACACCACCGATTCGGGCAGTGTACCTGACCTCTTTGTGGGCATTGAACAACCCGAAGCGGATTTTGGTTTTACCTTCCATAGTTTCGACATGTTGCCTACCGATATGGTCATGCTGGGGATTGATACGGTTCATAAGCAGCTTGATGTCCGCGTGGATACCATTGCTGCATCGGGTGAGGTTATCTTCGATTTCGAAATGGTTCGCCTTGATGACGCGACGGAGGAGATTTTCGAATCGCCTCAGGAGGGGCTTGATATAAACAACGGCGAAATGCTTATCATTGATTACGGTAGTTGGCAAGGTGGCAACTCGTCTCTGCGGGTGGGCTACGATAGTAATGAAAATGGTATCCTTGATACAGCCGAAGAACTCCAGTGGCAGGATGCTCCTAGCCGCTAAATGGGCTAACCGTAATTTCTAAACGACCTTCTGATAAGTACCTAAAAATTTTGCGGCCTATTTTAGCCCTTATAAGGCTTGAAGCCTTATAAGGGCTGCAAGAATTTATGTTCACCTTCTGATAGACCTCACAGCTTTTGAACAGCTGTGAGGTCTTTTTTTTACCCCATCTGACCCAAAGGGTTAAAAAAACAACCCTTTGGGTCATTTGTTATTATTACATGTCAGTCAAACTGTTCAATTTGAATGACATGATTGTTCAATTTGAATGACAGACAGCCCCCCAAAAGTGTGATAGACTAGACTCACCAGCGCTTATAAGGCTTTGAGCCTTATAAGGGCTACCGTCTCTAACCTCATTTATTTTTTTAACCAAAAAAGGAGCAATACCGCATGAACCCACAACTTAGTAGGTGAGCAAAAATTCTGCGGCATTATACCGATTTAATGATTTTCGTAGGGGCAGGGCTTGTCCCTGCCCAAAACGGGGCAAGCACAACCTACGAAATGCCGCAAATTTTTTGCTTGGGTACTTATGATTGTCACAATTTGGGGCGAAAGCTGTTACGTAGCAAGGTTAACGATGTGTCCCCAAAAAATAAGTACTATAAGCCGTAGAGGATTTAGTCATCAGGTGACTTGAAGTCACCTGATGACTACTAGAAAAATTAACCCATATTTAGTTAAAAGGAAAGGAAAAGTAACATGTTAAAATTAAACAAAGCATTACAAACAAAATGGCAGTGGATTTCAACCGTTGTCCTCTTAACCCTCGTGGGGCTGTTCGTAGGCGCCACCCCACCCGCGGCCTACGCCGCAACGTGTACCACTACAGTAGGCGGCACCTGGAATGACCCTACTACATGGACGGGATGTGGTGGCATTGCTCCCACTGCGGCGGATGAAGTGGTCATTAATCATCCCGTCATCCTTAATACCTCCCCCACCGTAGTAAATGTAACTATTAATTCAGGTGGCACACTTGCCGCAGGATCTTTTACCCTCGATGTCAAAGGGAATTGGACCAATGATGGCACATTCAGCGCAGCACATGGCAGCATCGTGAATTTTAATGGGATGGGCGCGCAGACCATTGGAGGTACGAACATAACAACGTTTAATATAATGAATATCAGCAATGGTGGGCGTACCGTCACTTTTGGAAACGATGTAATCATAAAGGCCCAGTCCAGTTGGACAGGAACTTCATGTGCTGCGCTCCTCAGCATACGAAGCTCGGTTTCTGGGACACAGCGAAAGGTTACTCTGACATACTGGCCCGTGACACAGGTAGCTGATTACATAAGTGTGGCAGATTCCCATGCTCTACCTGGTATTACGATAGCCAATGGCAGATATTCAGGGAGTGTCACCAATTGGTCTATTACTACGACCTGCCCCCTTCCCACCCCCACCCCCACCCCCGTCGCGCCTAAAGCCGTCGGTGGTGTGGCCGAACTTATCAGCATGCCAACGGCCTCCACGAATGGACTCAGCTATCTGGCGGGGTTGGCGGGTGTGGTTATGTTGGTGGGCGCGGGCTGGTTGGTCAGCCAACGGTAGAGAACATGATGACCAGAAAAAGCGAATAAAATAAGGTTGAGGCGTGACCCACAAGGGC
>JAIFLK010000035.1:0-4296 GCA_020049115.1 Chloroflexota bacterium
CTGGTGGCTTTGAATCTCAACAACCTGACCATTAAAGGGGGCTATGAGGCATACGGTGGCGGGGCGTATTTTACTTTAGCGGCAAGTGTCACAAGGACGACTTTTAGCGGCAACACATCAGGTAATGTTAGTGGCGGGGCGTATTTCGATAGTACGGCGAGTGTAATGGAGACGACCTTCAGTGACAACACGGCTGTCAACGATGGGGGCGGGGCAATCTTTAATAGTACGGCGAGTGTGACGGGGACGACCTTCCGCGGCAACTCAACTACTAGCGGTAGCGGTAGTGGCGGGGCAACCTTTAATAGTACAGCCAGTGTGATGGAGACGACCTTCATGAGCAACACGGCTACTAGCGTAGTACAGCCAGTGTGATGGAGACGACCTTCATGAGCAACACGGCTACTAGCGGCAGTGGCGGGGCATATTTTACGCTTGCAACGAGTGTGATAGACTCGGCCTTCATGAGCAACACGACTACCAGCGGCAATGGCGGTGGGGCGTATTTCGGAGATACAGCAAGTGTGATGGGGACGACTTTCAACGGCAACACGGCTTCTAGCGGTGGCGGGGCAACCTTTAATAGTACAACGAGTATGACGGGGACGACCTTCAATGGCAACATGGCTTCTAGCAACGGCGGCGGGGCGGCGTTTTGGAGTACGACGAGTGTGATGGGGGCGACCTTCAACGGCAATACGGGTTCTAGTGGCGGCGGGGCGATGTTCGGCGGTACGGCGAGTGTGACGGGGACGACCTTTAGCGGAAACACAGCTTCTAGCGGCGGCGGGGCGTATTTCGTAGATGCGGCGAGTGTGACGGGGACAACTTTCAATGGCAATACGGCTACCTTTGGCGGCGGCGGGGCGTACTTTGACGCGGCTCCTGCCAACCGATTGGTGGTGAATGTGTTATTTAGCCGTAATCAGGCTACTTTCTATGGCGCGGCGATTTATGTGAGTGATGCGAGTCCATTGGAGATTATCCATACGACCATTGCCAGCCCCACAGTGCCAACGGGGTCCCCCGAAGCCGTTTATGTGACAGGGGGGACAGTTTACCTGACCAATACGATTATTGCTTCCCATACGACGGGGATTCAACAGGCAGCTGGTACGGTGGCACAGAATTACAATTTATTCTTTGGGAATGGTGCTAATACGGGCGGCACAGTGACAAGTGGCGGTAATAGTCTGACAGGTCAAGACCCCCTCTTTACCGCACCCATGAGCGATGATTACCATTTGTTATCAGGCAGTCCAGCCAGTGGCATGGGGATACCATTGGGTATTTTGACTGATTATGATGGGGATGCCCGTTCTGCCACCGCCCCCGCGCTAGGCTATGATGAGATGGGAGGAATGCCCATTATTTCGATAGCGAATGTCACAACCTTAGAAAATAACGGTTCATTGCTCTTTACTGTAACCTTAAGCGCGGTGAGTCTCAACCCCGTAACGGTAACGTATCAAACGGTAGACGGTACGGCCACGACATCGGACAGTGATTACACCGCCATTGGCGCGACGCAATTGTTCATGCCCGCAGGGAGTTTATACCAAACTATTACGGTGACGGTCACGCCTGATACGAAGTATGAAACCGATGAAACCCTGGTCATCAGCTTGACCAATCCGTTGAGTGCGACTCTAGCGATTTCGCAAGCCACTGGCACCATTCAAAATGATGATACCGCGCCCACTATTTCGATGGTGGGTGGGAGTGAGCTAGAAAATAACGGTTCATTACTCTTTACGGTGACGCTGAACGCGGCCAGTGCATTACCCGTAACAGTGACGTATCAAACGGTAGATGGCACGGCAACGACGGCGGATAGCGATTATACGGGAATTGGGGCAACGCAATTGTTCATGCCCGCAGGAAGTTTATTCCAAACGATTACGGTTACGGTAACAGGTGATACCCAGTTTGAAACTGATGAAACCATGTTAATTAATCTAACGAGTCCCATGAGTGCAACCCTGGCCGTAACTCAAGCCATTGGCACGATTCAAAATGATGATACCGCGCCGACCATTTCGATGGCTAATAGTACGGAGTTAGAAAATAACGGGTCATTACTTTTCACCGTCACCTTGAGTACCATCAGTGGCGCGCCCGTTACGGTCACATATCAAACGGCGGATGGCACGGCCACCATGGCGGATAACGATTACACCGCTATTGGGGCGACCCCACTGCTCATACCCGCAGGGAATTTATCAGCCACTTTTAATGTCACTTTGATAGGGGATATTAACTTTGAAGCTGACGAAACCATGCTGGTTAATTTAACAAGTCCCGTCAATGCAACCCTGGCCGTAACTCAAGCGACAGGTACTATTCAAAATGATGATACTGTGCCAACCATTTCCATTGCTGATGGTACAGGGCTAGAAAATAACGAGTCATTACTTTTTACCGTCACGCTGAGTGCTATGAGTAGTTTTCCTATTACGGTCACATATCAAACAGCCGATGGCACGGCCACCACGGCGGATAACGATTACACCGCTATTGGGGCAACTCAATTGGTGATACCTGTGGGGAGTTCAGCAGCCACTTTTAATGTCACTTTGATAGGGGATATTAACTTTGAAGCTGACGAAACCATGCTGGTTAATTTAACAAGTCCCGTCAGCGCGACCATGCTTGATAATCAAGCCATTGGCACCATTCAAAATGATGACTTTGCCCCAACTCCAACGCCTACAAATACACCCATGCCAACGGCTACACCTATGGCTACAGCTACCAGTATGCCCACCCCGACCAGCACCCCTGTTTTTTCGGCTTCTCAAAATATTACCTATACGTATGCCATTACCGCAGCCGATGCAGAGAACAATCTCTTAACGTTCTCCGCACCAACGCTACCAAATTGGCTTACTTTCATTGATAATGGGAATGGCACTGCCCTTTTATCAGGCTCACCCACGCTAAGTAATGGCGGTACTATTGGTAATCATAGCGTAATATTACAGGTTTCTGATACTGTTTCAACCACGCAACAAGCCTTTGTAATTGCGGTGGTGTCCCCCACCTTGTTATCAGGTCGGGCTGGCCTAGTGAAATCAGAGAAAATCTATCTGCCGATATTGCTGCACGACTAATAAGCCCTAGCCACAACGATATTGAAAAAGTGGGTTAATTTCCTATTCCTAACTAGGTAACTTAAAGTTACTTAATAGCCTGAGTTCGGGATAAGGGTTGCCTGATGCTAAAGCGGTCACGGCTAAAAGCACAAAGTACGCTAAAGCGCACTGAATTGGCTTCATGAGGTGATTTTTTAGCCTACTTGAGTAGGCTTTGTCCTCTTATATAGCATATCAAATGAAAACTACACTTTCGGCGCAGGAGTCCGCAATTATTTGCGGGCTATCCGCAAAGGATTGCGGACTCCTGCCAGTCATAGGCCAGTCATAGCAAAAGTGTAACTCTCAAATAAAACGCAGTATAGCATGACGGTTTTAGCCTCGTGCTATCTTATCCCGAACTCAGGTTATTGACAATCGAATTATCTCTTGCTATAATTGCGACTATTCGCAATAGCAAAGGCTTGCATTATCCGTGAATACAATTTTACTTAATATTTTACGTCAACGTGGCTACCGTATCACCCCGCAACGGGAGTTAATCTTAAACGCGGCCATGCAAAGCCAAGCCCATGTGACGGCTGAGACAATTTTTGAACGGGTGCAGCAACACACCCAAGCCTTGAACATTGCCACTGTTTATCGCACCCTTGACTTGTTGGTAACGGAGGGCTTATTTAGACGCACTGATTTAGGCGGCGGCAGCATGGTTTATGCGCCCACCGAGCATGGGCCGCACATTCACTTGGTTTGTTATAAATGCCAACAAACATTGGAGGCGGAGTATCAACTGGTGGCGAACTTAACCAGCGAGATTCAACAACGCCATCATTTTTCGGCTGACTTACACCATGTGTCCATTTTTGGGCTGTGTGCCAACTGCCAGCCATCTAATTAGTAATGGTTCGAAATACAGAGGAGTTATTATGGCTTATAGTGATTTTACCATAAAAAAAAGTCCAAGCCGTTTTTCAAGTGGAAATAGTGGAGCAATCAGGCTTATTTGCAGCCGTTGCGCCAGCAGTGATTAGCGCTTATTTGGCCGAGACATTGGCGGAGAATGTGATGTTGGCAGTGGCGATTAACACCGAAAAGGCCCGCTCCGAGTTTATTAGACATTATACCGATTTAATGATTTTCGTAGGGGCAGGGCTTGTCCCTGCCCACAATAGGGGCAAGCACAAGGCATTGCCCCTACAAA
>JAIFLK010000035.1:4304-6681 GCA_020049115.1 Chloroflexota bacterium
ATTAGACATTATACCGATTTAATGATTTTCGTAGGGGCAGGGCTTGTCCCTGCCCACAATAGGGGCAAGCACAAGGCATTGCCCCTACAAAATGTCAACGATTTTTTAATCGGTATAAACTCTATTATCGCGCCGATATTAGGCGAAATTCGTAAGCTATTCAAACACAAAATTAGCCTTTTTTCAGGGATTGAACTCAATGTTGATAAAGATAAAGATTTAACGGGCTTTTGTGACTTTATTATTAGCCATTCACCTGAACAATTATTTCTAAAATCACCGCTAGTGACGATTGTTGAGGCGAAGAATGAAAATATTATGAGTGGGTTGGGGCAATGTATGGCCGAAATGATTGCCGCCAGAATTTATAATGAGCGCGAGGGGTTGACCGTAATGAAAATTTATGGGGTGGTTACTTCGGGCAATCTATGGAAATTTATTAAATTGGAAAATAACGTTATGACAATTGATTTAGATGATTATGGCATTAAAGAAATTGCTCAAATTGTCGGCATTTTGTCGGCCATGATACAAGGAAAGGTTTGAAATATGAAAGCTAAATTTATTTGTTTACTGGTATTAATGGGGTTGTTGACTGCTTGCAACGCGACTTCATCTCCCTCGACTCAATCAACAGGGCAAAAGTTGAATGTTGTCACCACCGTTTCGCCCATCACCGACATTATTCATAATATTGGCGGCGACCTCATCAATTTAACGGGCATTGTACCCGAAGGCGTGAACTCCCATACCTTTGAGCCTGCCCCGTCTGATGCCAAAATTTTGGCGGCGGCTGATATTATCTTTATCAATGGGCTATATTTGGAAGAGCCAACGCTCAAATTGGCGGAAGCCAATCTAAAGGCGGGCGCAGAAATTGTTAAATTAGGCGAACAAACCATTACGGCTGAGCAATATGTGTATGATTTTTCCTTTCCCAAAGAGGGCGGCCACCCCAACCCGCACCTGTGGACGAACCCCATGTATGCGTTGAAATATGCCGAAATTACCCGTGATGTATTGGTACGGCGCGACCCCGCCCATGCCGAGAGTTATCAGGCCAATTTTGCCAAATATAAAGTTGAACTAGAAGCCCTTGACCAGATGATTAAGGCTACCATTGAAACTATTCCATCTAATAACCGTAAATTACTAACCTATCATGACTCGTGGGCTTATTTTGCGCCACGTTACGGTATGACGGTGATTGGGGCAATTCAACCCGCCGATTTTTCTGAGCCGTCTGCCCGCGAAGTGGCGGATTTAATCACCCAACTTAAAACGCAACAAGTTCCCGCCATTTTTGGTTCAGAGGTCTTCCCTTCGCCCATCTTAGACCAAATTGCGAAAGAATCGGGCGTGAAATATGTCGATACCTTGCGTGATGATGACCTGCCTGGTGAACCAGGCGAGTCGCAACATTCCTACATTGGCCTCATGACGGAAAATGTCCGCATCATGGCCGAGTCGCTGAAAGGGAATTAGGAATTAGAAATTAGGAATTAGGAATTAGAAAAGCCTTCTAATTCCTAATTCCTAATTTCTAATTCCTAATTCCTAATTCCCCTTTGCAAGCAATCATTGAACTCAATAATGTAACCTTTGGTTACGGCGAACAACCCGTCCTAGAAAATATTGATTTACACCTCCATGCGGGGCAATTTGCGGCGATGGTGGGGCCGAGTGGCGCGGGCAAAACCAGCCTACTCAAATTGATACTTGGCACGTTACAGCCTACTTCGGGGCGCGTCCTGTTGCAAGGCAAACATGGCAAATTACGAATTGGTTACGTGCCGCAACTAGAGGATGTTGATTGGAACTTTCCTGTAACGGTAGAGCAAGCCGTCTTCATGGGGCGGATTCGGCAATTTAACCTGTGGCCGTGGCCAACGGCGAGTGACAAAGCGGCCATGCATGAGGTGTTAGAACGGTTAGAGATTGCCGACCTCGCTCAGAAACATATCCGTAACCTCTCAGGCGGGCAGCAGCAGCGGGTTTTTCTGGCCCGCGCCCTCATCTCTCAGCCCGATATTTTGGTGTTAGATGAACCGACTACGGGCGTAGATTTACGCACTGCCGAGAATGTATTACATCTTCTGGCGGATTTTAACCATCAAGGCATCACCATCTTGATGACCACCCATGACCTTAACATGGCCGCCGCCCACATCCCCTGGATTATCTGCCTCAATCGGCAAATCATTGCTCAAGGCACTCCCGAAGCGGTCTTCACCCCCGAAATTCTCAACCAAACCTATCGCGCCGATATGTTGGTCATTCACCAAGACGGCATGTTGTTTGTGCAACAAAAGCCCCATTTGCATACTTATCATGACATTTTGCCTAATCCCGTTTTGGGGCATAGTGAAAGTTAAAT